>CAZJGP010000058.1:0-15015 GCA_964545595.1 uncultured Flavobacteriaceae bacterium
TTTGTATCTGCTAAGATTGTGTAAGTAACACCTTCGATTCCACCGTTATCTTTTGGTGTATTTAACCATGCAAAGTGAACTTCAGGAGTATCACATGATGCACCAATTACAATAGTATTTCTTTTTTCGAATTCACCTAAAGCTTCTTGAAAAGCGTGTAATTCAGTAGGACATACGAATGTAAAATCTTTTGGGTACCAAAATAATAATACTTTTTTCCCTTTGTTTTTAGCTTCTTCTAATACATTGATTTTGAACGTATCTCCCATATCGTTCATTGCATCAACATCTAAATTTGGAAATTGTTTACCTACAAATGCCATGTGTATTTCTTTTTTATTATTAATACTAATTATATACTGCAAATATAGGCGGTCTTTTCGATGAATTGTTGTAATTTGATTTTTAATAACTATATAATAATAAGTTTTAATTATACATAAACATCATTTTGTTAAAGCATCATACTCCCCTATTATTAGTTAAGTTACTGTTATTAACTTTTCTAAGCTCATTACCTCTTGTAGCTCAGGTACAAAAAGCGCCAAAAATGACAGAGGAAGAATTACTAGAATCTGTGATAGAAGCTGAACGTTTCCAAAATAACTATGATTATTACGAAGCAATGGATTTAGCACAAAATGCTGAAATTGTTGCAAGGTATTATGATAACTCTGTAGCACTTACCAAAATATATAAAATTATAGCACAGAGTTATGAGGTTAATGGAGAGCTAAACAAATCATTTGAAAACTATAACAAAGCTATTATGCATGCTAAGCTTTCTAGAAATGATAGAATGGTTACCCTGTTATATTACAATATGGCAAAACTTACTAGCCTACAAAAAAGACCTATCGAAGAAACTTTATTCTTTTACGAACGTATTGTTGATAATGCTAAAATTAATAGTGACACTTTAGAAATTTTAACTGCTAAAAATAAAATATCTCATTTATATTTATTAAGCAAACAAACCGAAAATGCATTACCACATCTAGAAGTATCTAATACTTATGCAACAAACTATCAAAATTCAGAACAAAATATTCGTCTGCTATATTTATTTGCATACTATTATATGCTTATAGAAGACGAACAATTTGCTGATGAATATCTTTATAAGGTAAAAAACAAGAATAGGATATTAGACATGTATAAAGACTTATACCAAATAAGTGCTTTAATATATTTTGAAAAAGGAAATTTTGAAAAGGCCTATTATCACATTTCTAAATACAATGAATTTGAACAATCAAAATTCACTAAAGAACAATTAAAAGAAATTACAATTGCTAATGCAAAATTTGAAGTTGCTAACTACAAAAATAACCTTGAACAAATAAAAGGTGATATAAAGGAAAAAGAAAGCCAAATTATTCAATGGAAAACAAGTATTGGGCTAGCATCGTTAATATTACTTATAAGTTTAGCCTTTTTAATAACTGTTTCTAAAAACAACGCTACAAGAAAAAAATTAAATAGCGATTTAGTAGAAAA
This sequence comes from uncultured Flavobacteriaceae bacterium, assembly GCA_964545595.1. Taxonomy (GTDB): domain Bacteria; phylum Bacteroidota; class Bacteroidia; order Flavobacteriales; family Flavobacteriaceae; genus Aquimarina. The sequence continues at coordinate 1,501 of CAZJGP010000058.1, forward strand.
AAACAAACAACTTTTTGAAGCCAAAGAAGCTGCTGAACAACTTTCTAAATTAAAATCTCAATTCGTTTCTACGGTAAGCCACGAACTAAGAACACCTTTATACGGTGTAATTGGTTTAACGCAGTTATTAAAAGAAAACCCCGATAGTAAAGATCGAAATGAATATTTAGAATCTCTTACCTTTTCAGGAAATTATTTATTGGCTTTAATTAATGATGTTTTACAATTAAGTAAAATTGAAACCAAAGAAGTTATTGTTGAAAATGCTCCTTTTAATTTAAATATACTTGTAAATAGTATACAAAAATCGCTTCATAACCGAAGACATAAAAATAACAACAAGCTCCATATTGATATTGATAAAAATATTGATCAAATTGTTGATGGTGATTCTGTAAGACTTTCTCAAATACTTATTAATCTTATTGGTAATGCATTAAAATTTACAAAAGATGGTAACGTGTGGGTTAAGGTTTTAATTTTAGAAGAAACCGAAACCGAATATTCTTTAAAATATATAATTAAAGATGATGGTGTTGGTATACCAAAAGACAAACAAGCAACTATCTTTGATAACTTCTCTCAAGTAAAAAATAACACTTCTGAATATCAAGGTACCGGTTTAGGTTTATCTATTGTAAAAAAATTAATCGACTTATATAACAGTAAAATAACTATTGTTAGTGAAGAAGGTCAAGGTTCCGAATTTTCTTTTGTTTTAGTTACTAAAAGAACTAAGCAACACACTGTAGAAACACCACAATTAAATAAGTATAAAGATATTGGTACGACTACTAAATTGAATATTTTAATTGTAGATGATAATAAGATTAATAGAATTGTAACTAAAAATATTCTTGATAAAAAAGGGTACACAAGTGATGTTGCTGTAAATGGATTAGAAGCTATTGATGCCGTTAAAAATAACATTTACGATTTAGTACTAATGGATGTTAATATGCCTGAAATGGGAGGTCTAGAAGCTACTGAAAACATTAGAAAATTTAATACCTCTACCCCAATTGTTGCTTTAACAGCTGTCGAAGATAAAGAAATGATTACCGAAGCTAAAGAATCTGGTATGAATGACTTAATTGTTAAACCATATGATACACATATGTTCTACCAAACAATAATTAAAAATGTTAACGAGAATAAACTTAAAGATTTAGCATAAGTAATTTATGAAATTAGATATACTAGCCATAGGAGCTCACCCCGATGATATAGAGTTGGGCTGTGCAGGTACTATTGCAAAAGAAGTACAAAACGGAAAAAAAGTTGGCGGATTAGATTTAACCAGAGGTGAATTAGGATCTAGAGGTACTGCCGAAACAAGAGATCAAGAAGCAAAAGATGCTTCAAAAATATTAGGTTTATCTATACGTGAAAATTTAGCTTTTAGAGACGGGTTTTTCATTAATAATGAAGCTCATCAATTAGAGATAATAAAAATCATTAGAAAATATCGCCCAGAAATAGTGTTATGCAATGCTATAGATGACCGCCATATTGATCATGGTAAAGGAAGTAAACTTACCTCTGATGCTTGTTTTCTATCTGGCCTACGCAGAATAGAGACAACATTAGATAATGAACTACAAGAAGCTTGGAGGCCTAAACATGTTTACCATTATATACAATGGAAAAATATTACCCCTGATTTTGTAGTAGATATTACAGGTCATATAAAAACAAAGCAAAAAGCAGTAGAAGCTTATAAAACGCAATTTTACGATCCTAATACTAGTTCTAACGAACCAAAAACACCAATTTCTAATTTAAATTTTTTAGAAAGTGTAACCTATCGTGCTAAAGACTTAGGACGCTTAATAGGAGTTGATTACGCGGAAGGCTTTACTACTGAAAGGTACCCTGCCGTAGACTCTCTTTTTAATTTAATTTAAAAAAAGTGAAATTTTATTTGGTAGGAACGCATAGCTGTCGTATCTTTGCACCCGAATTAAATGGTGGTTGTAGCTCAGCTGGTTAGAGCATTGGTTTGTGGTACCAAGGGTCGCGGGTTCGAATCCCGTCTTCCACCCCATTTAAAGACTAAAGTCTTTACATTTTTGTAAAGACTTTTTTTATGCTTTTATTTTAAATATATATAAAAAGCCTCCTTTATTAATTAAAGGAGGCGCTTATATAACAAATCAACTAACTTATTTTAGTTTCTGTTTATAGAGTACATTTAACACTAACGAAATAATAACTAAAAGCGTTCCAAACACACTTAATAAAGGATAACTATCTCCAAACCATATTATACTTAAAAGCATTGTAAAAACAACTTCTACATACTTTATCGGTACTATTTTGTTTGCAGAACCTAACTGATAAGCTTTAGTCATAAACAACTGACCAAAGTAACCAAATACACCTAAACTAAATAAAAACAACCATTCAACACCTACAGGTGTCTTCCAGTTAAAAATGGATAATACCCCTCCTAATATTGTAGAAATCCACATAAAGTAGTTTACAATAACAACAGGGTGATCATTAGTACCTATTTTGGTTATTACTACATAAACAAGTCCACTAAACAGGGCTGATATTAATACTAACGCTAAACCGGTTAAGTTTATATCGCTTCCGAAACCTTTTATAAGTATAACCCCAATAAAAGCTATAAAAAAATACAACCATTGCATTTTAAATATCTTTTCTTTTAAAAAGATAACAGCCAATACTGCTGCAAAAATTGGCGATGTATACCTTAAAGAAACCGCTGTACCTATAGATAAATAAGATACTGCTGCGAAAAATAACCCCATAGAAGTTACCCCCACTAGCCCCCTTAAAATAAGTAGCTTTTTTTGATTCCCCATAATGGGAATTTTATGATAAAATAAATAAGACATTGTAAAAACTAACGAACCTATAGCTCTAAAAAAAACTAATTGGTAAGCTGAAAAATGTGATAAATATTTAATAAACAAATTCATTACTGTAAAGCACAACGTACTTAACAACATGAAATAAATAGCTTTTTTCAATTTATATATATTTAATAGTTTATTTATTGTTGAGGTTGTTGTTGTTCTGGTTTTCTAAACAACTCTAAATAAGCTTTCCCTATATTATCTATAATATCAGATGCTATTAAAGCTTGATACCCCATACCATTTACAGCTATATCTGCTGCACTACCATGAATATAAACCCCAAAGAAAGATGCCACTAATGGTGAATAGCCTTGACTTATTAACCCTGTAATAATACCAGCAAGAACATCGCCAGAACCTGCCGTTGCCATACCTGGATTACCTGTAGTATTTACAAATAAATTATCTTTATAAACTGTTATTGTATTAGCTCCTTTAATAACAACAATACAATCATATTTAGTAGAGAATGCTTTAGTTTTTTCTAGTTTTTCAAAATCATCTTTCCATGACCCTATTAAACGCTCTAACTCTTTTAGATGTGGTGTTAAAATAGACTGACTAGGTATTTTTTCTAATAATTCTTTATTTTCAGAAAGAATATTTAATGCATCAGCATCTAACACTAAAGGTGCTTTATTTGTTTTTAAAAACTCTGTAAATGCATTAATTGTAACGATTTGTTTTGATAAGCCCACACCAACACAAGTAACAGTTGCTTCTACATCTGTATTAAAATCATTTATATAATCAACGCCTTCATTGGTATCTACAACCATAGCTTCAGGAATACTGCTTTGCATTACCGTATTACCACATTTAGGTATAACAGCAGTAACCAAACCTGAACCTACTTTTAAACAAGCTTTAGAAGCTAGTACCATACTACCAACTTTACCTCTGCTTCCTCCAATTATTAACGAATGCCCAAAAGTTCCTTTATGACTAAATTTTTGTCTTGGTATATATGAAGATACCACTTCTGGTTTACCTATTAATTCTACTCCTGTTTTTACAGAATTTAAATATTCTTTATCTAAACCAATATCTAAAATTTCTAAATCTTGAATATAAGTAGCTCCTTCTGGTAAAAAGAAAACTAATTTAGGAGTTTGAAAAGTTAAACAAGTATTAGCATATATTACTGCCTCTTTATCTTCGGGTGCTTTATTTAAAAATAAACCTGACGGTATATCAACCGATAACGTAAATGCATTTAACTTATTAATATACTTAATTAAATTTTGTACCCAATCTTGTATTGATCTGTTTAATCCTAATCCAAAAATAGCATCAATAACCATATCACTAGAGTTAATAGCTGGAAAATCATCTTCTGATTTTATTTGTACAGGCCATTCTTTAGAAATCTCTTTTAACTTATCGTAATTAGTTAAAAAACCTTTACTTCTTTCTGAACTAAAATTTACAATATATGTAGTAACATTATACCCATGTTCTACTAAATGTCTAGCAATTACTAACCCATCTGCACCATTATCTCCTAAACCACAAAAAACATGAATAGGTAAAGGAGCTCCTTGTAATCTTTCATGTAATAATTGAAAAACACTTTGCCCAGCTCTTTCTATTAATTCTAAACGAGATATGTTTTGCTTTTCTATTGTAATTTTATCAGCTTCTTGAAAATGTTTTAACTCAAGTAATTTCATTGTAATTGTATTTAAAACGAAGATATTTATTTTAATCGAGAGCTATAAAAGCTCTTTAGTAATAATTTTACACAAAAAAAGCAGCGATTATTTTAAACCGCTGCTTTTTATTATTAGAATTTCATCTATTATATTCCAGTATAATTCTCTGGAGTAATTTGTTTTAATTCAGCTTTAATTGCATCTGACACTTCTAAAGTATCTATAAAATTAGCAATTGAAGTTGCATTAATTTTTTCATTTGTACGTGTTAAACCTTTTAAAGCTTCATATGGGTTCGGGTAAGCCTCACGACGTAAAATTGTTTGAATAGCCTCTGCTGCAACAGCCCAGTTATTTTCTAAATCTTGTGCTAACTTATCTTCATTTAATAAAAGTTTATTTAAACCTTTTAATGTAGATTGAAAAGCTATTAATGTATGCCCTAAAGGTACACCAACATTACGTAGAACAGTACTATCCGTAAGATCACGTTGTAATCTACTTACTGGTAATTTTGCTGCTAAGTGTTCAAATAAAGCATTTGCTATACCAACATTACCTTCACTATTTTCAAAATCGATTGGGTTTACTTTATGTGGCATTGCAGAAGATCCAACTTCTCCTTTTTTAATTTTTTGCTTAAAGTAATCCATAGAAACATAAGTCCATACATCACGATCTAAGTCTAAAATAATATTGTTTATTCTCTTTAAAGCGTCAAACTGAGCTGCCATATGGTCATAATGCTCAATTTGTGTTGTAGGGAATGAATGGTTTAGTCCTAATTTAGTTTCTACGAAATTAGTACCAAAGTTTTTCCAGTTTATTGATGGGTATGCTACAAAGTGTGCATTATAATTACCTGTTGCCCCACCAAACTTAGCACCATTAGGAATTACTTTTAATTGTGCAATTTGTTGTTGTAAACGTACTGTAAATACATCAAACTCTTTACCTAAACGCGTAGGTGAAGCTGGCTGACCATGAGTACGTGCTAATAATGGAATATGTGACCATTCTTTAGCTAAGCTATCAATTTTAGCAACTAATTCTTCAAATAAAGGTAGGTAAACCTCATTTAAAGCTTCTTTAATACTTAAAGGAATTGCTGTATTATTAACATCTTGAGAAGTTAATCCGAAATGAATAAACTCTTTATATTCTTGTAAACCTAATTTGTCAAATTCTTCTTTGATAAAGTACTCAACAGCTTTAACATCATGGTTTGTTACACTTTCAATATCTTTAATACGTAAAGCATCTTCTGAAGTAAAATCTAAATAGATAGCACGTAACTTACTAAATAAAGACACATCAACACCTGCTAATTGAGGTAAAGGAATTTCACATAACGCAATGAAATATTCAATTTCAACACGAACACGATATTTTATTAATGCTTCTTCACTAAAATAAGCACTTAAAGATTGTGTTTTTGAGGCATAACGACCATCAATTGGCGAAACCGCTTGTAATGCTGCTGTCTTAGACATGTAAATATATTTGAATTTTGTGCAAATATAAGCATTCTTATTTGTGTTTAGAATTATCTTAAACCAAAAGTAGAAGCTCTTATATTTTAAGGTTAAATAAATTAGAAAAGACCATTATGAAAATACATAATGGCCTTTGTTTTATATAGTGTAACTTTTTAAGCTGTTTTCAATTTTTGCCATTTAGCTTTCCAAATAGCTAAATCGTCATTGTATTTATCAATTTTCTTATAAACATCAGCAACCATTGGGTTCGATTTTTCTGCATGTTTAAAGAACTGAAGGTTATTTTCTAATTGTAAAATTTCAGCTTTTGTTTCATCCATTCTTTTACGGATAAAGTTTTTCTCATCATTCAATAACCTATCATTATCCTGTGCTTTTATTTCTTCTAAGCGGTTATCAAACTTCATTAATTCTGTTTCCTTTTTACTTATGTTTAGTTGCCCAAACAAACTGTCTAAAATTTCACTGAATTGTTCTTCTATTTTACGTTTAGCATAAGGTACTGTACCTAATGTTTTCCACTCACCAATTTTGTTTGTAATAGTTTCAACATCACTAACAACTAAATCTTTTACCCCTTCTATAAAGGCTGACTTTTTCTCAAAAGCTTCTTGTTGCAATTTATTAGCTTCTTCTTTTAAATTGCTTAATCTATCAAAATAAAAATTACAAGCATCTTTAAACTGTTTCCAAACTTTATCACTTTCTTTTCTAGGTACGTGTCCAATTTTTTTCCAATCGCTCTGAATTTTTTTCATCAACTGTGTAGTTACTTCAAAATCATCACTATCTTTATTAGATTCAGCTATTTCAATAAGCGCTTTTTTCTTATTTAGATTATCTAATTGATCGTTTTTAGCATGCTTATAAAATTCATTTTTAGCTGAATTAAAAGCTCTTTCTGCTGTTCTAAACTCATCCCAAATAGTATTTTTTACTTCATTGGGTACTCTTCCTGATTTTTTAAAAGCATCATGCAAATCAGAAACTTCTTTAACTGCATTCTGCCATTGGTTATGGCTTGATCTTTCAACTGTTGTTAACGCCTCTATTTTAGCAATAATATCTTTTCTTACCACTAAATTTTCGGCTTGCTTAGCATCTTGTTCTGCAAAGTGCTTTTGTCTTCTATCATGAATTTCTCTAGTAAACTCACTAAATTTATCCCAAACTAGTTCTTTATACTCTTTTGCTACAGGGCCAATTTCTTCTTTCCAAATTTTATGCAAAACTTGTAACTCTCTAAAAGCTCTATTAATACTAGTTTCTTGAGTTAACTCTTTAGCTCTTTCTAAAATTTTAATTTTCTGTTCTAAATTATGTTTATAATCTAGATCTCTAAATTCTCTATTTAAGTGTACTACTTCGTAAAATTTATCTACATGATAATTGTAGGTATTCCAAACAACATTGTTATTATCTCTAGGAATACTCCCTGCTTGGTGCCATTGTTCTTTTAACTCATTAAAAGCATCAAACTTTCTGTTTACCGATTGGTCTGAATCTATTAAAGCCTTTAATTCTTCAATTATTTGTAAACGATTCTTTAAGTTCGTTTCTAAGTTGGTTTTTAAAGCCTGGTAATGTTTACTTCTTTTGTCTTTATAATCAAAATACACTTCATTAAAATCACGCTTTAAAGGTGTTGTGTAATGAAAGTCTATTTCATTTCCTCCCTCCTCTAAAAACTCTTCTTTACTTTTAGCTGCCTTAGCATCAAAATTAGTATTGAATTGTGTTCTAATTTCTTCAACCTGAGTTTTAATAGATTGAATTGGGTATGTTTTAACTAACTTTATTAAACCAGCCAATAACGTTTCCTGATCCATTACAGCATAGTCTTCAACTGGTATTTCAACAGTCTTTACTTCTTTTTTTATTTCCACAGAAGTTGTTTCAGTATTTTCTAAATCCTTAGTTTCAGGGGTTTCATCAATTGTTGTCGTTTCTGTATTTTCACTAGTAACCACAGTGTTATCATCATTTTTAATGATTTCATTTGATTCGGATCCTGATGTTGTATTTTCAATTACTGACATGTATACTTTAATTTCTATTATAAGAACTTGTAATATAGTAATTTTTAATGAAAATTAACAGTTCTGCATTATAGCATACATTTTGTTAATTATTGATTAACGGAGAGTTAAAACTAAAAAGATAAAAAGGTATAAAATAAAAAAACCAATCATTTTCATGATTGGTTTTTGTCGGGGTGGCAGGATTCGAACCTGCGACCTCCTCGTCCCAAACGAGGCGCGATGACCGGGCTACGCTACACCCCGAAAAGTGTTTATTTCGGACTGCAAAGATACTCTCTTTATTTAGTTTTATCCTAATAAAAATTAAAAATATTTTAAATAAATTTTTAGATTGCAATAGCTTTAATAGAATAGACTAAATATTATGTTTGTAATTGGTATAACTGGAGGAACAGCTAGCGGAAAGACTACATTCGTAAATAGTTTAAAAACAATGTTTAACGAAGGTGACCTTACTATTTTATCGCAAGATGATTATTACAAATCATTAAAACATCTTACTATTAAGGAAAGAGAAAAAAATAATTTTGATCATCCCGACTCCATCGATTTTAGTTTATTGAACGAACATTTAAGCTTATTAAAACACAACAAAACTATAGAAGTACCTAATTATTGCTTTAATACACATGGTCGATTAGCTAAAACCACTACCATTGTTCCTAAAAAAGTTATAATTATTGAAGGCATTTTAATTTTAAGTCAACCTGAAATAAAAAAAGCTTGTGATTATACCATTTTTATTGATGCTAATGCTAAAATTAGAATGCAACGAAGGTTAAAGCGTGATGTTGAGGAACGTTCTAGAACAACCGAAAGTGTTTTAATGCAATTTAAAACCCATATTACCCCTATGCATAATACATTTGTAAAACCTGTAAAAACAAATGTTGACCTAGTTATTGATGGTACTAAAAGCTTTCAATCAAATCTTGATAAAATTTCAGTACTAATAAACAAACATTTATAGTAACTTTACGCCACTAAAAATTTCATCCTCCTTGAATTTTAAACAATTTAAAAAGACTCGTTATTTTAAAATTATCAGTAATAAATATGTACTGATAGGTTTTCTATTTATTATATGGATGCTTTTTTTAGATAGTAATTCGTGGCTAATTCATAGAGAACTTAATAAAGAACTTGAGCAGCTTGATGCTAATAAAGAATATTACATTAAAGAAATTACTCAAGATGAAAAACTAATTAAAATTCTAGAAGATAGTGTTGGGCTAGAAAACTTTGCTCGTGAAAAATATTTCATGAAAAAAGAAAATGAAGATGTATATATAATAGAGCATAAAAAACTAAATAATGAAACTGAGTAAGTTCATTTTTAAACACTTCGCTCCTATACCTTCTAAACAATGGAAACAAAAGATTCAGTACGAATTAGAAGGAGCTAATTACCAATCAGAATTAGTGCATACTAATAATGACGGAATAAGCTCCTTGCCATTTTATACACAAGCCGATAACGAAACAATTCTACGACAAAACAATAACGTTAAAAAAGAAAAAACAGTAGTAATAAATGTAACTGATAATGCTTTAACAAATAACAAAAAAGCCTTATTAGCTATTGAAAAAGGTATTGATATTCTTTATTTTTCAATTTATAACAAAGATATTGACCTTACTGTTTTATTAAACAATATTAACATTCCTATAGTAGTAAACTGTCATTTTTTAAATATTGCTTTCGCAAAAGAATTACAACAGAAATACAAAGGGAAGTCTTTAAAAATATATACTGATCCAATAGGTAAATTATTAGCTACAGGTAATTGGTACCGTAATTCTGTTTGGGACTTTGAACAATTACAAAAACTAATTAATCATCATGATGGTTATCTATCTATAAACTTAAGTTTATTAAATAATGCTGGGGCTACCCAAGTACAACAACTTTCATACGCAATAAACCAAGTAATAGATTACCATAAACATATAAGTTTAGAAAATTGTAAAAAAATAATATATCAGGTTTCCGTAACTACCGATATTTATATTGAAATTGCAAAACTTAAAACTTTAAGAATTTTACATGATAGTTTAAATGAATATTTAAACACCAATATTCAGTGTAAAATTATTCTTCTTAAAAACAAACGAAACATACATTGTATTGATAGTTTTTTAAACCCTATTTTTTCTGAAACAGAACAATTAATAGCTTTTGCTGGTAATGCCAATATAGTTTCTGGCATATCAAGCGAGCACATATTTTTTAAAGAGAATTCAAATAAAATAGACAGTCAATTATCAAAGCTTATAAATACCAATTTTGAAAATCAAATTAAGCTATTTGATTCTAATATATATATTGAAAAATTAATACAGCAGCTATTAACTAAAACTACTTTATTAATTAATAGTGTAGAACAAGGCGGTGGCTTTATAGTACAGTTTAAAAAAGGAATCATTAATAAAAAGATAGAAGAAAAAGCTTTAGAAGAACAAAAGAATTTTAAAAAATTATTCCATAAAATTAATTCAATAGATACTTTTAAAGAAAAAACACCTCTATCCTACCCGTTTTTTAAATTTAAACAAAAACAAACTCAATATAAACCAATTATAGAAAAAAGGTTAGTTGCACCTTTTGAAAAATCTATATGGGATAGCACATTTAAACATGATTAATTTATCTATTCCTTTTCAAAAAAACGACAAAGCAGATATTTTAGAACAAGCTGCTGGTTTCCCTCCATACACAAGAGGCTATACTACTATTAGTAAAAGTGTAGCAATAGAAAACTTTAAAAAAGCAGATTACACTCTTTTAGAAACCGATGATAACAGCATACAAAATTTATTTAAAGAAATAATTACCAATAAACCAAAAGGTAATATTACTTTAAACGTTAATTTTAAAGGTACTTACGAAGATGTTATTATTGTAAGAGTTTTACGTACACTTTTAGCATTTGTGTCTGACAATATATTTAATAACGCTAGCATTATTCAGTTTCAATTTTTTGGTGTTTACAATTATAATGAGATCTCTTTAAATGCACTTCTTTTTGCTACAGCTGCTCAAATTGACACTCTTACTGTTGAAAACAATTTTAATTGGCTACCATTAAATTCACTTATTAACCAAACACCTGTTGACAACCTATACGGTTCAAGCTTTTTAGAAAACGAAACTTCTGAAACTTTCTTTAGGTTATGGAAATTAATTGGTTCTGACTAACAGTAATTATTGTATATTCAACGAACTAAATATATTCGGAATGAATTTTACAGATAAAATGCTTCGTGATGACGCCTTAAAAGGGAAAACTATTGTTGTAACCGGCGGTGGTAGTGGTCTTGGAAAATCAATGACTACATATTTTATGGAGTTAGGCGCTAACGTTGTTATAACATCTCGTAATATTGAAAAACTAAAAAAAGTTCAAACTGAATTAGAAGCTTTAACTAATACTAAATGCCTGCCTGTTGCTTGCGATGTTCGAAATATTGAAGAGGTAGAAGCAATGCATAAAAAAGCTATTGATACTTTTGGTAAAGTAGATATACTTTTAAATAATGCTGCCGGAAATTTTATTTCTCCTACCGAACGTTTATCTGCTAATGCTTTTGATACTATTATTGATATTGTTTTAAAAGGTACTAAAAACTGTACGCTTACTTTTGGAAAGCATTGGATTGACACTAAACAAACTAATACTAACGTTTTAAATATTGTTACCACTTATGCTTGGACAGGTTCTGCTTATGTTGTACCAAGTGCTACTGCAAAAGCTGGTGTATTAGCATTAACACGTTCTTTAGCTGTAGAATGGGCAAAATATGGAATGCGATTTAATGCCATTGCTCCAGGCCCCTTCCCTACTGAAGGTGCATGGGATAGGTTATTACCTGAAGATATACGTGATCAATTTGACTTAGCAAAAAAAGTACCTTTAAACAGAGTTGGAGAGCATCAAGAGTTAGCAAATTTAGCGGCTTATATGGTATCTGATTTTTCAGCATACATGAATGGTGAAGTTATAACGATTGATGGTGGTGAATGGTTAAAAGGAGTTGGTCAAATGAACCTATTAGAAGTCATAACGCCTGAATTATGGGACCAGTTAGAAGCTGCTATTAGATTAAAAAAAAGAAGTTAGCTTTAATAAGGCATATTATTTGATTCCTTTAATTAAATTGTTCTCTAATTAAAAAATGCAAAAAACTTTATCTCTCTTATTTCTTTTCATTCTTTTAAGTAATCTTACTTTTTCACAAGCCGTAAAAGAAATAGCTCCACCTGAATATATTAAAACGGTAAACTTTACTAAAGAAAATACTGTTTTAAATGGTGTACCCTTAATAAAATTAGGAGAAACTTTTAGTGTTCATTTTGACGATATTATTGGAGATGAATCTTATTACTATTATAAAATATCACATTATAATTTTGATTGGACACCTAGTGTTTTAAACAAAAATAATTTCCTTACGGGAATTGATAATATAAGAATTGATAACACTGAAAACTCATTAAACACCTTACAAATTTTCACTAATTACACCGTTACCATACCCAACGAAAATACACAAGCCCTAACCAAAACTGGTAATTATATGTTCGAGGTTTACAACAATGATGACCAACTTGTTTTTACAAAAAAATTTATTGTTTATACCAATTCAGCAAACATTAATACAAGTGTAAAACGCTCAAGAGATATTCGTTATTTACGTGAGAAACAAGTTGTACAATTTACAATTGAAAGTAATGAACTTTTTATAGCAGCAGATCGCAATTTAAAAACAATAATTCTTCAAAATAGCCAATTAGAATCTGCAATAACAAACTTAAAACCCCAATATGTTATAGGCAACACTTATACTTATAAATATGATCAAGAATCTAGTTTTTGGGGCGGAAACGAATATTTAAATTTTGATAATAAAGATCTTTTAAGTGCTACTGCCAGTATTGCTCAAAATAACATTGAAGAAATTTACAATAGTTATTTATTTGCTAATGAATACAGAGCTTTAAAACCATATACATTTAACCCAGATGTTAACGGGAATTATGTAATTCGTAACACAAATGGTAATAATAACACAATTGAAGCTGATTATGTTTGGGTTCATTTTGAATTAGATATTAGAGAAATTAAAGGGAAAGAAGTACATCTATTCGGAAACTTTAATAATTATATTCTTAATGAAAAAACTATACTTGAATATGACAATAGTATTTCATCATACAAAGGTAAAATGCTATTAAAACAAGGCTTTTATAACTATAAATTTGTTACTAAATCTTTAGATGATAATATTAACGAAAATGAAATTAGTGGAAGCTTTGACACTACTGAAAATGAATATATTGTTATAGCTTATTACAGAGGTCCTACTGATCGTACAGATAAGGTTATTGGTGTTGGAAGTGCTAACTCTAAGGACATTACAAATTAAC
>CAZJGP010000059.1:0-4654 GCA_964545595.1 uncultured Flavobacteriaceae bacterium
TCCATATACCATGTATAAAAAGAGATATCGTGGTAACAACCATAACCTCCATTAAAATTAACAAAAGTGTAATTATTAGGCCTTATTGCCTCTAATTTAAAGGCTCCTGAGCCGTCTTCGCCTCCTGTGCTAAATGCAAAAATTAAAGTTTTAAAAGGCATTGTTATATTGGGTTGGTACAATGCTCCTGGTATTGTCACTAAACCATCTAAACGATTTAAAATTGTTTCTTTTGGTGGTTTTGTGAAATAATAAATTACTGATATTAAAATTAAAAAAGACCAACAACTTACAAAAACTACATCTCCTGTATCCCATACAAGATCTAATAACAAAAAAGTCAATAACAAGCCTAACAAACCTATCAAGCCTATAATTAAAGGTAAAATATGTGACACATCAGGCAGTGTAATAAATTTATCTGTAGCATAATTTAGTACGCCCCCTTTTTTTATTTGTTCTAATGAAAATGGCTTAGGCTCTTCAAGTATTACCTTTTTTATTTTGTTATTTAACTTATGTAAACCAACCTCTGCGCTACCATAATTTTCATGGGTTATTGCTCGTGTTAAATCTATTTTTTCCATGTAACTTTCTTTTTTAAGTCTTCCATTTTACCGGCTACAAACTCTATTTCTTCTTCATTAAAATTACTTGCAAACCTACTTTCTTTATACACATCAACTTTGGCACCTAACCAACGTTGATCGTTATTTATACTATGCGGAAAATAAGCCTCTCCGCATTCATCCATAGCTAAGCGCGTTGTAAATAACAATAATGAACTTGGTTTAATTTGTGAACGAATAACCCGATCTAACTTAAAAGAAACCTCTACAGCATCATTACCATTAACATCTTTTACTATTTTTACTTTCGTTTTTAAATCTTTTAATTCTTCCTTAACACCACTAAAACCTGTTGGTAAAAAGAAAATTTTAGTTTCTACCTGGTCTTTATTATTAAAAAATTTATTGTAAGTAAAGGTTCCTGTTATTTGTTTTGCAATTACTTTATAACTTACGCCATATTCTGCCGATTCCCATAATTTTTCAGTAATATAATCGTCTACTTTTAAATTCATGTGCGAGCAAGTTACTAGGTCTAAAAACAAAGTTGTTGCAATACTAGGGTCGGCATATAATTTAGGTGTTGGTGCATCTTTATTTGTCATATAATGCCTATAGCCGTATAACCTACGGTTATAGGCCATTGGGCTTTCATTTGGCTTAATAAAACATCCCGTGGTTTTATAATCACTCAACAAATAATACTTAAAATAAGTTTGTAACCTGGTATCTTTTAACATTTGCGACAACAATAAAAAACCTACCCCTACTAATGCTGCTACCCAACCAACAGGACCTACAAGCCCTAATAAGGCACCATATGTAGCAATACTACCTGCAATAGCCCCAGAGCTTGTTATTGCAGCTGCCGTTATGGAAACCCCTGCCGCTACCGTAAATGCTGCCCCTGCACCAACCATAGCCCAACCAGAATCGGGATCGCGTTTGTTAAAAATTTCAATAGCATCCCAATAACACATACCTGCCGTAAACACACTACCAACAGCTCCTAATACTTTAGTTGTTTGAGAAAAAGAACTTCCCCCTTCATTTATTAAATGTTTACGAAATGCATCTATTAAAGACGTTGTGGCTTCAGCTGTTTTAACAACAGA
Source organism: uncultured Flavobacteriaceae bacterium (assembly GCA_964545595.1). Taxonomy (GTDB): domain Bacteria; phylum Bacteroidota; class Bacteroidia; order Flavobacteriales; family Flavobacteriaceae; genus Aquimarina. The sequence goes on from CAZJGP010000059.1 coordinate 1,685, forward strand.
CCCTCCTACATTTGTCATGTTTTTAACACTATTATTTTCTGAATAATCGGCAATTGCATTCACAAAATTAACATACTCTAACATTGCAAAGAACCCTGTATAACCACGGCTTGTTGTAAATTTTTCTACTCGTCCGTATTTATTACTTTCAACATCTACTGGTTTATATTTTTGCTCTAATGTATGCCCTTTAGTAGCAATATTAATACTATGGTCTCCTCTAGAAGATTTTATTATTTCAACCTCGGTTTTTAAAAGTCGTCTTAATCTTTCTTTAGCACTTAAACCTGCGTTTTTTAAATTTTTTGAGTGCTGTTGACTTCTTGGTGTAAAATGCTTATCATTTTCTAAAACATCTAATTCTAAATCAAATACACCTGGTATGTCTTTAGGTACAATATCTCCATCTCTAAATTCTAATAGAACTTTTTTATTAAAAAAAATGTTTTTAGTCATTCTGCTTAATAAAAAATTTTGCTTCCCATTATAAGGAATCTTCTCAAAACCATCAGGCACTGTTGTTGATTCTATAATTATTTGACTTGAAAGGTATTTAAGCTTCGCTTTTAAAACTTTTAAAATTTTGTGCCCTGTTTTTAATTTTTTATGACCTAACTCGGTAACATTAATACCAACAGACATTACAGCAAAAAAAGGATTTATACCCTCGTAACCACTCACATTACTTGTAATACCAGCTCCTCTATATTTATCTAAATTATCTTCATTTGTTTTTTTATATACCCACTTAGTCCAAGCATCTTCATCGGTTTGTTGGTGCCTTTTTAATATTAAGGTTTTCTCAAATACAATAGGGTTTACTATTAAATTATTTAATAATTCTAAACAATCAGACCTACCATCTAACAAACGCCCTGTTGTGTTCCCTAAATAATCATCCAAATAGCCATCTAACTTCATATATGAGCTATCTAAAAAGACTCCTAAATCATTACGGTAAGACATTGCTATAGCTCTTGAGTTTTCACGTGCCTGTTTTCCTAAAATACCTATTAATTTATCATGGCTAGCCCCATGACCCAGCCCTATTTGTATGTTTGGAGACTCATAATAGTTATCGCCCCAAAGACCTATTGTTGCGCTATCATAACCACCAGTAGCTCTTAAAACTACGGTGTCATCTTCAGGATGTACCTGACCAATATCTAATCCTTCTTTTCCTCCATCATAATTTATAGAACTTTCATTATTATTATATATAAAATGATAAGTGGTTAATGCTAACGAAAACATGGATTGATAATTAGGGTCAGGAGTAGGTGCTGTATATTCTTCTCTAAGAAGTCTATCAAAAGCATCTTTATGACTTTCGCCTGAATGTATGGCTTCAACTAAAGCTTTATGCGATAATATTTTTTCAGAAGTTGCATTATTAACATCATGAGCACACCCCATAGGGTCATCTAATGTTATGAACATATCTTCATAAAAAATATTTTTTTCATCGGGGTTCTCTTGCTCTATTTTATCTTGCTTGCCTTCATCAACATGAATTTGATGTAATGTTTTTTGTAACGCTGTTGCTGCTGCGTGGTGCTTATGAAAAAGAGCACTAACCTGGTTATATGCTAATGCATTTTCATAATCGGGTTCTGCTTCTTTTTGTATACCGGAGCAGTCAATTAGCTTCATTCTACTTAATCGCTTGTCTCTATCGGTATTTAATTGATAATGGTATTCTCTACTCCATTGAACAGGAGAGTATGCTACGCAAACTTTTTTTGCACTACCATCGTCATTAGCATGAATAATTTTAAAGTTTGTTAAATCTTCTCCTTTTTCAGGTATTCTGACATCTAAAATTTCGTTGTTAGCATCTCTGTTTTTTTCATATTCCCAGCTTATGTGTCTTAATTCTCCTACTGTGTTAATTTCTAACTCATAATATTCATCGGGATCCTCGTCATTCATTATATAAATATAACCAGGATTAACAGCCGTTCTTGCTACATAAAAATTTTCTAAATCAGGCATTGAATTAACAGTAAGAACCTGTATTTCGGGTAGTGTTGCATTAAAATCTTCTTCGCCTTCTAATTCATTTTCAGATCCTTTTCCTGCCTCACCCTCTTTTAAAAAAAGATTTTGTGATTTTCCTTCTTTAATAAAAACAGCATGTTTCTCATTCTCTGAATTTATATTTTCTTCTTTTGAATTTTCATCTCTATATATTGCAGAAGAAGAAGAATTTCCGTTAACTAAATCTTCATCTTCAGTATTTGAATCAAATGAAAACAATCCATATCGAAGAAAATAAAGTCTAACCTCAGGTGCTATCACTTTTTTCTCTCCACTAATTGCTACTTCTGCTCCTCCACCTTCTGCCGTAAAAAAAAGATTTGCTAAAATATCTTTTTGAGTTTTATTGGCCATAATATTTTATTTTTAAGATGCTTAACCTTCTTGTTCTTCACTTGGTAACTCTACAACCCAATTAACTTCTACCATTTTATCTTTTACAGTACCTGTTAATTCTACTAACTCTTCTTCTCCTTGTTCATTCTCTTCATTTTCATTAGTAGTTTCAATACGTTTTTTTACTTTAAGGGTAATTGTTTCTCCGTCGGGTATATTTAAAACCGATGCTCTTAGAGTAACTTCTTTTAACAGTTTTGACTCTTTTGTTATTTGATCCTCTTTAAGCCATTGCAAATTATAAATTTTAGGTTCCCCATCATTATTTTCAGATGCCTCGCGCAATGCTTGTTGGTTGGTAGCTGCTTCTTTTAAACTAGCACCATTACCAGATAATGAGGCTAAAGTTTTTTGTTTAAAATCGATAGTAGGAAAAGGTATTTTATCAACTGCCATTACAGCTGTTGATGCACCAGCACCAGTACCAATAAGAACAGTTGGCTCCCCCATGGTTATAACCCCTCCATGGGCTGTCATTGCACCTACGGTCGCAGCAGGTTTACCACCTATTAAAACGGTTGCTTCACCTTGTGC
>CAZJGP010000060.1:0-4630 GCA_964545595.1 uncultured Flavobacteriaceae bacterium
AAAATAAAAAAGGTAATACTTGAAGAGCCTAAGCCATTTTCATTAGAACAAATAAAAAAAGGGGGCGTACTAAATTATGCTACAGATAAATTTATTACACTGCCTGATGTGTCACATATTTTACCTTTAATTATAGGCTTATTAGGCTTATTAGGCTTGTTATTGACTTTTTTGTTATTAGATCTTGTATGGGATACAGGAGATGTAGTTTTTGTAAGTTGTTGGTCTTTTTTAATTATAATATCGGTAATTTATTATTTCACAAAACCACCAAAAGAAACAATTTTAATCGTTTGGATGGTTTAGTGACAATACCAGGAGCATTGTACCAACCCAATATAACAATGCCTTTTAAAACTTTAATTTTTGCATTTAGTACAGGAGGCGAAGACGGCTCAGGAGCCTTTAGATTAGAGGCAATAAGGCCTAATAATTACACTTTTGTTAATTTTAATGGAGGTTATGGTTGTTACCACGATATCTCTTTTTATACATGGTATATGGATAAAAACCGCCCATTACCGCCAGGAGAAGCATTTGATGCGTATAGAGAGCAAGATTTTGAAAGGCGTAAAGCAGAAGGTTTCCCAAAACCATTGTACCCTAGTAATGTGCCAACACCAGAGGCTACACCTGAGCAACAAAAAGAACGAGAGCAATATTGGAAAGAAGAATTTATAGAGCAAGATGAAACCTAATGATTTAACAAGAGCAATTACCCACGAAGATTATGGTAAAGGGGAATTAGGCTTAAAAAAATACTATCATAAAGTAAATAAGATAATTTCTAATTATCCAAGAGAGCTTACAAAAGAAGAAGTTGAAAAAGGAGGCGTTTTTAACTTTACTTCTGATGAGTTTGCTACTTCTCCAGATACTTCTAATGCACTTCCTTTTATTTTAGGGGGAATTGCTTTATTTTGTTTAGCATTGAATTTTTTTTTTGTTGATGAAGAATATGATACGCCAGCTATTGTATTTGTTAGCATTTGTGTTTTAGCATTACTCTTTTCTATAATATATTATTTTACCAAACCACCAAAAGAACAAATATTAAATCGAAGAGATGGTTTAGTAACCATGGAAGGCGCTTTATATCAGCCGAATATAACCATGCGTTTTAAAAACGTTATTTTTTGTTATAGTACGGGTGGTGAGGATGCTTTAGGGTCATTTCAATTACAAGCCATACGACCAAATAATTATACTTTTGCAATGTTTCATGCCGGTGATGAAACGTGTTACCATGATATGTCTTTTTTTACTTGGTATATGGATAAAAACCGTCCTTTACCACCTGGTAGCGCTTTTGATGCCTATAGAGATAAAGATTTTGAGCGTAGAAAAGCCGAAGGTTTTCCACTACCTTTATATACTAGTAATGTACCAACACCAGAGGCTACACCTGAACAACAAGCAGAAAGAGAAGAGTATTGGAAAGAAAGTTTTGTAGAAAAGGGATAAATGATTAGAAAATTAATAGGGAGTAAATTCAATCAAAAAATAGGGTTAAATTAATGTTGTGCTATAAGAGATTACTTATTGATATGTAAACCAAAAAGGTTTCATAAATTTGCAATCAAATTATAAAAAAGAAAAACATGTCAGTAAAAATTTTCGGACATAAATCTCCTGATACAGATGCTACAGCTTCTGCTTTAGTATGGGCTTGGTATTTAAACGAAAAAGGAACAGCAGCGCAAGCTTATGTTTTAGGAACACCAAATACAGAAACATTATTTGTTTTAGAACATTGGGGTTTTGAAGTACCTGAATTATTAAGTTCAGTTTCGGCTGATGATAAAGTTATTATTGTTGATACTAATAACCCAGCAGAGCTTTTTGATAATATTAATGATACCCAAATAGTTCAAATAATTGACCATCATAAATTGGTAGGAGGTATTGAAACACCTGCGCCAATTGAGTTTTGTATTAAGCCTTTGGCTTCATGTGCTTCGGTTATGTATACTTTAATGACAGAAGAGGATATTGCTAAAATGCCAAAAGCTATTAAAGGTTTAATGCTTTCATGTGTATTGTCTGATACTTTAGAATTTCGTAGTCCAACAACAACAGATAAAGATAGAGAGATAGCAGCAGTATTAGCAGAACAATTAGGGGTTAATATTACAGAATATGCTACTCAAATGTTTGAAGCAAAATCTGATGTTTCTCATTTTTCTGATGAGGAATTAATAAAGATGGATAGTAAAAACTATGAAGTAGGTGGTAAAAAATACAGAGTTTCTGTATTAGAAACTACTGCTCCAAATATAGTTTTAGACCGTAAGGATAGTATTTTAAAAAGTATGGAGAACGTTAAAACTGAAGAAGGTTTAGATGAGGTTTTACTTTTTGTAATTAATATTTTAAAAGAAGAAGCTACATTTTTTATACCTAATGATGCTGTAAAAAGTATTGCTGAAAATTCATTTAAAGCAAAACCAAGTTCAGATCTTGTAATTTTACCAGGAGTTGTGTCTCGTAAAAAACAGATAATTCCGGCATTATAGTACAGCTTGAATATATTTATAAAAAAAGCCATGCAATTAGCATGGCTTTTTTGTTTTCTTATTTATAAAATTAGAAGTTGAAACCAAAAGAACCGGTTACACCAACGTCTCTAGCATCAGGTCTATCTTTATAATTTCCTCTAAAGTTAAAATCAACACGGAAAACTTTAAATATATTGCCAATACCAAAACTATATTCATAGTAAGGGGTTTCGCTAGGTGCGCTATCCTCTGTTAACGGATTGGTTGTCGATGCATCGATGGCAATATTCTCATCGCTAATAGAACCTGTGACCGCTCTAAAAGCAACTAATTCACGTAAGTTTAATTTTCTAAGAAAAGGAATTCTACTAAAAATACGACCGCCAAAATCGTGTTCTAAATGTATTGAGGCGTATTGATCGGTAACAAACTCATAAAAGTTTAATTGCGGGAAGGTGTTGAAAATTGAAAAGAACGATTGGTTACCTGGTACAACACTTAATAAACCTAAAGGTACTTCTCCAAAAGTTTTTCCTAATTCTATAGTACTTCGTAATTTACCGAAACCACCAATGTTAATAGGTTGTCGGTAAAATAACTGTGCTTTACTGTAATCAAAATCACTATCCAATAGCCCTTTTACACCTTGTGTGTATTCTACAAAAAACTCAGGAAAGTTTCCGTTTACCTGAAACCTGTCTACACCATAACCGGTAGTTTTTTTACCAGGAGTATAAGTAAGTTTAGCACTAAGCTCTAATTGTCTAATATTACTTCTAATTTCACCAGTGTCTTCATCAATAAAATCAAGACTAAAAAGATTATCATCGGCAGGTTTTAAAGTTCTGTAAGAAGCTCCAACGCTAGTAACTAAATTTTTTCTTGGTTCAACTTCAATACTTAATGAGGTTAAGTTAATGTTAGTTAAAGTTTCGTTGTCTCCAACACCAAATAAGGTATTCGAAGCAAAACTTCGACCTTGTACATCATTAGTGTTTGTTAAACTAGCACCAAGTTGTTCAATATCTCTTCGGTTACCAAAAATTAATTTAAGTCTGTTTTTTTTATCTAATAATACTTTACCAGCAATACTATATTTAAATTTATTATCGCCAAAACCATATGCAGTATATCCTTGTAGTCGCCAAAGATCGTTAGGGCTAAAGTACGTACGACCACCAGCTCTTAGTCTAAAACCTTCTATATCATTAAAACCAACAGTAGAGAAAACGGGTCCAAAATCAATTTTACCAAGGTTAGCGTATCCAGAAGCTAAAATCTCGGTAAACTTATATATGTTTTTAAATTTCTTAACTGTTTTTAAAGTATCCAACATGGTGTATACTTGCTTTTCATCTTTATTCAAGCTTTCTAAGCGATTTTCTTTCCAGAAATTGTCGTCTCTGTTATAAGCATCAAAATTAATAGGGTTTACTTCTTTTTTGTAAAACTTGTCATCTTTCTTAATATCAAAAGCATAATTATCATACAGCGTTGTTCGTTTTCCGTATAAACCTCTTGAAGATTCTTTTTTACGTAAAGTAAAATCAGATTGGAAAAAGTCTCTTGTAATTAAAAATATAGAATCATTTAAGACATCAAATTCTTGTTCTATATATAATTCTTTAACCCAGTTAATATTGGCACTTTTGTTAACCTCTAAGTTGATGTCTTTAATAGCCCAAGTAGTGTCGTTTACCCAAAAATCACCTTTAAAGGTTAATTCATTTTTTCTACGAGGATAGTAAACAATATTGTAACACCATTTGTTTTTAATATAAGCACTGTCTATTAAAGCATAATTGTACACGTTTATACCTGTTCTAGAAAGTGGACTAGTAAAACTTTTATCATATAACTTTATGTAGTTGTCATACACATTATACTCAGTATATAAGTCTTTTACAAAAGCAATTAACGATTGATTACTGCTAAACCCAGAATTTTTATTTCCTAAAAGTTCTGTTTTTTCTCTGTTAGAGTCATTATCTCCATAAACTTTAGATACCGACTCATTTAAAAAAATAGGTAAATATGTTTTTCCAGAAATTCGAGAGGTGTCTGTATAGTTAAATACAAACTCCATTCCTTTAAACATTTTACTGTTTATAAGAGTACTGTCAATATTATTA
>CAZJGP010000061.1:0-7758 GCA_964545595.1 uncultured Flavobacteriaceae bacterium
TCTAATACCACCATCAGGTTTTCCAAAAATAGACAGTACTTTTTCCTCTGAATCTCCTATAAAAAAAGATTGGTCGTTGTATTTAAATTCACAGGCATCAATTTCAAAACGGTGTTGTTGTTTTTTAAATTCAGCCATTAAGGGTGCAAACTTTGGGTGTGCTTTGTTTGGTGTTATGGTATAGTTATCGGTATAATCATCAATAGTTTTTGGGGTTTCGGCTTTTTCTACCTCTTTTGGTGGTTCTTCTGCTTCTGTATTTTTTTTAGATAAAAAACCACAAGAACTTAAGCTTACTATTACTAATAATAAGCTTAGGTATTTTTTAATAGGTACAGTCTTTAGTTTCATTATTTATTAAACATAAAAGCAAAAACAATTAATACAACATGTGCTCCAAATACTATAAACAAAGGCTTGCTGCTTGGTTTACCCAAATCTTCTACAAAATTAGTAGCTTTTAAAACTAAAAAATCACTGATTTTATTTTCAGGTTTGTTTGCTTCAAATTCATCTAGTTTTACTTTTTTTAATATGAATGATAGAATTTTTCTTTGCCAAAGTGAGTTCGTTTTATCATTTTTTATATCGCTAATCAATTTTACTTTAACAGTAGCTAAATCGTTAATTTTAGATATATTATTTTCTCCTGAAAAGTATTTATTGGTGTATCCACTTATTTTATTCATAAACCATTGTTTCAGGTTTTGTTTCCATAACTGGAATAAAACGGCATGAATAATTCCTTTATTAATAACAGTAAAGTATAAAAAAGGAAATAAGACCAAACTGGTTACGCATAGTAACATTGGCCAAAAATCTATACTAAATAAGAAGAATATTCCGAAAATAGCACCTAAAATGCCCGCATGACCCGATGCGCTTAGTCCTGGTCCTTCTGTAGTGCCTACCAAAATAGCAGCTATTATAAATATTATTAAGCTAAAGCCTATAAAAATAATATGTTTGAATATTCCTTTACTAGCAACTTTAGCTATTGCTATTGCTGAATTTGTTATGTTTTTTATCATGTATAATTTTTAATATTTTAAATCGTAATTTGCAAATTACATAACATCAACTTTACCACCAGCACCTTGAATAGCGGTCATTTGCCCTTCTACTTTAGTTTGCATTCCTTTTAAAGTAGCTTTTGTTTTTCCTTCTACATTAACACTTTGCCCTTTTAATTCGGCACTACTGGTTGCTTCAATAGCAATACCCGCATCACTACTAACATCTACTGTACCTGTAGATTGCACAGTTGTTGATCCTTGTACCAAAATACTAGTGTCTCCTTCAGTTGCTGTTTGTAAATTACCTTGAGCCTGTATGTCTATATTTTCTTGAGCAACTAATTGTATGTTTTTAGCAGAAAGTTTTAAGTTTTCAGTAGCATTTATAGTTAATGATTTTTCTTGGGTATCAAAAGTTATAATACTTCCATCATTATCATAAATATTAATTTTCTCTTCGCCTTCAGTATCATTTAACTCAATAGTGTGTCCGCTACGTGTTCGTATTGCTTTTACGTTATTAGCATCAGTTTGCCATTCTTCGGGTTTATTAACACCTGTGTAAAATGACCCCATTACGTAAGGCCTTTCGGCATTACCACCTTCAAAACCAATAATTACTTCATCATTAATTTCGGGTATAAAATGCATTCCTTTATTTGCTCCTGAATGAGGAGTTAGAACACGTAACCAAGGAGAAAATGTATTGCTTGTTACTTGCCAAGGAAATTGAACAATAACACGGCTCATTCCATCAGGGTCCACATTATCAATTACTTTTGCTATTTGTGTGTTACTAACAGGGAATGATGATGGATCTGTTAATGGATAGGTATTAGCACTTGCGCTTACTCCTTCAAAACTATTAATATAGTCTCCGTTTTCATTTGCAAAATGATCAACACTAGTAATTCTATATGAACCTTGATTTATTTCGCCATCAATTACATTAATTACTTTCCCTATATATACTCCTGGGTTATCACAAATTCCCGTTATTTGAACTTGTTTCGATTCTTCTGCTTTTTTAAACGACTCTACTTGTTTATCAAATCGTTGTCTATGCTGAGGATCATTAAAAGTGTTTACAAAATAATTAGTTTCTTTTGTATATATTTGATCACTTTTACCACTTACTATGGCATTCAAACCTTCTGCTCCGGTACTTACTTCAAGAGTTGATTTTTCTAAACTTTCTTCGGTTAAGTAATCATTCGTAAAAAACTTATAATTAAGTGGACTTGGTATTAAATTAACTGAAAACTCCTGTAAATTTACTCCATACTTTAAGTCAATAACATCTGACGATTCAGGGCTTCCAAAAACTAATTGTTGTCCATCATAATAAAACCATTCTCCATATTGACAGGCTAGTCGGCTAGCGTAAGTAAATGCACTTTCTTTGTGTTGTACACTGTAGTGTAAAACATCAGAATTAGTTGGATTTATATTTGTGGTTAATTTTGATTGATCATAAGCTTGAAATGTCGTGCTTAAAATATCAGGAAGAGCAGTATCAATATATGAGGTATAATGACGACCATCATCAGCTATAATACTAGTACTAAAACCACTAAAAATGATAACATCGCTATTGGGTTTCTTAACATTTTTATTGTTTTTTACTTTGGTAATAATACCTTTAAATTCAAAAGGACTGTAATCTTCACTTTCAAAGGCTGAAACAGTACGTATTGTGATTGTTTCTCCTAAAAAATTCTGAGAATCTGCTGTAATTTCTCCAGCTGCGTTTTCTAACATTTCCAATCTACATGTTAATTCGAAGGTATTATGGGCTCCTAAGTTTTGATTTAATGTGTATTGTTCGTAGGCCAAAATTTGTTCACCTCCAATAAATATGGTTGTTTCTGTTTGTAATGCCATAATTTTAAGTTATGTGTATTTAGTGAAATTGAGGGGCTCAGTAAATTTACTATAATAATAAGCTAATAATTTATGTGCTAAAATTGTTTTAATTCCATAATGTTAACTAGTTCTTCGTACTGGCCAATTATTAGTTAATGTAGTACCCCTAATAGTTATTTCTTTTGCTGAAATTAGTAGTTTTGTTTGCAAAGGTTGACCATCTTCCGCATTGAATTTTTCTAATAATTCTAAGCAAAAAGCTTCTCTAAATTCTAATGTTTTAAAACTGGATACATTATCTCGTTTAAAGAATATAATTTCTCCATTTTTCGTAGCATTATTTGTTATAGCCCACTCCAAAAAATCTACTTTGATTGTAGATTCTATTAGTAAACTAATTTTTCCTCCACGTATTTTGTTACTTGGCATTCCATTTTCATTGGAGCCTTGGGTTACCCCATATTCACAGTCAAGAACAACAAATTCTTCGCCGTCTAAGTTTAATTTGGCTAAAAAAGACATAATATATATATTAAAATAAATAAGTTAATAAAACCTTATTTAAGGACCTTGTCTTATATACAAAGCCCTTTCTTATCAATTTAAATTTGGAAAACAAATTATTTGTAATTGATATTTGCAATATAATAACCTCTGAAACTTCTAAAATCATACTAAAGTATGATTTTAGAAGTTTCAGAGGTTAAACTGATAAAATATATTACTTAAATAAGATGAAATAGAAAAAGGAGACATAAATGCCTCCTTTTTCTATTTTAAACTAAAGGAGAATTATACCCACTCGTTTACATGCTCACCATTACCTACACCAATTTCACGTGCAGAAATAACTATTTTTTCTGTCATTGGGTTTGTACCAGTTGCATCAAAGTTTTCATTGTATTTTACAGCATAAGCATCTGTAAAGTTTAATTCTTTTGATGTTGCCTCTGTATCTCTTTTTAAGAATACGATAGAACCACTTCTCATTTCGAAGTTATTGAACATCCAATCAGAAAGACCTGTGTCAGAAGTAGATTCTACTTCAATAGTAATCATACCTCCACGAGTAACAGATGACGGTCTACCTGTAGCATCCGTTTCTTGAGCTAAACCGTAAGAACAGTTTAATACGTTATACTCATTTCCTCCTACTTTTAATTTTGCTTTAAAAGACATAATAATAAAATATAAAAAACGTGACTTGCACAGTTCTAATGTAATTAAATGATCATAGTTACCTAATTTTTAAAATGTTAAAAAAACATAATCTTATTAATTGTAAGTTTTTGCTTATGTCTTATAGTTTTTTTTATGTAAAAAATGTCAAAAAACCTGTTTAATATTTAATTAAAAACACATTACAACTCTTAAAAAGAATTGAGTTATTATCCCCCTAAAAAAAATCGCAAAACTATTCCTAAAGAAATTTTATCTTACATTAATTACAGCAACTACTTATATAGATTATCAGGCAATTATAAAACTGTTCCTTAAAGAAGCTCGTCCATTTTTTATCTTTAATAACATCGTTTTACTTAACTACAAACCAATCACATTAACTACTCCTTAAGAAAGCTTATACATTTACCTACTTAAGAACATCGTTTTATTTAACAACAAACCAATCATATTAATTACTCCTTAAATAAGCTTATCTATTTACCCACTTAAGAACATCGTTTTATATAAAAAATAAGATTAACTATTCCTTAAAGAGGCTTGTTTGACTTTTAGTTATAGAGGAAAGATTATTATAAAAAGTAATAATTATATTTTAAGAGTACATAATACAAACGTGTACTTAGGATTAATCCATATAACTAATGTTTATTGCATTAAATTTTTTATATGAGAAACAGAAAGCAAGCAACAGAATCCTTAAAAGAAAGAATCTTTAAAGACCTAAAACCGAATGTTAAAACAAAAGCTTTTGATGCCTCACCTTTCGTTAAAACTACTTTAATAATTGCAAGTGTTTATGGAGTCTTATTTGTATCTAAATACTTTATTAATGAGTATGCTAATGTTATTATAGCAGCCAAAAAACTAAAAAATGCTATAAAAAAATAATGGCCATTAAAAAACCAACATTCAACCCATTAGATGGGGTTAACATTGTACCCGTTTACCTTTAATTAGGACTTTAAGCTAGTGTTTTTAAGAAAGCATAGTCTATGCTTATTTTTTTAAATTGTACTAAATATCCGTTAATGATTCATATTCTTTTATCTTTTGGTTTTAAAACTAAAACACAGCTTAATTAAATGCAATTCAATTATTTGTAATAAATTCTTCTAAACATTCTATTGAGATTATTTTGTCATAACCAAAAAGATCAATAGACAAGTCAGAAACAGCTACTTTGAGTTTTTCTCCCAAAGAAGTGTTCTTCTTTTTTAATAAAGTCATATAAATTATTTAATGTAAAAATTTGTGGGTAGTATGCTCCAAAACGGAAGCATGAAAAGCACTAACTAGCTCTGGATTTCCTAGCTTACCTAAGCGTGCTTCGCATTTAGTAAACAACTCCAAACGTGGAATTTGCTTACTTGTGTCTTTCTTTTCATTATTAATAAAACGACGTATTTGTGCCTTCAAAATCAATTTGAGCTGCACTTCTTTATCTCGCTCTTTTTGTTTTCTATACCAATTTCGTGTCCCCGCAAAACCATATTTATTTTTAGGATCAAAATATTGAGATGGTAATTGTACATACCTGTTTTTAGGGTCTTTAGATATGAATTTTAAGACAAGGGAAATCCTATCAATATAAACTTGATGTGCATTTTCTAACTTAGAAAAAACCACAGGTTTATACCATTGATACAAAAGCTATCTTCCTTTATCTACTTGACTTTGTGTTAAATAATGATCTTTATAGATCGTATTTTGAGCATATTTCCAAAGGAATTCCACAAAAGGTTTTAGGGAAGCAGGACAAGCCAAATTCTCTGACGAATTTTCGCCGCCAGTTTGATTTGTAACCTGTTTATCCCGCATATTTCCTTCTGTACTTTTATTTTTTTTGGGGTATTTTACCTCTGTGTATCCTGTAAAGGCGTTACTATTTATGTCGTGTGGCTTTTTTGAATTTCTGAGTGGTAACGAACTCTTTTGAGTTCTCTCGAAAGGTTTTAGGGAAGCAGGACAAGCCAAATTCTCTGACAAATTTTCGTCGCCAGTTTGATTTGTAACTTGTTTATCCCGCGGATTTCCCTCTGCACTTTTATTTTTTTGGGGGTATTTTACCTCTGTGTATCCTGTAAAGACGCTGCTATTTACGTTGCGTGACTTTTTTGACTTTGTGAGTGGTAACGAACTCATTTGAGTTCTTAACTTATCAATCTTCTTTAATAGAAAGAAGGAAAAGGACTATTGATGATGTTGAAACAATACAACCTGAAGATAAGAAAGTTCATATAAACAGTGTTGTTAGGATTAAAATAGAGAGAAAGAGGAAGATAACTCAATAGTAGTCACTAATACACCGACCTGAAGAAAACGGAAGTGTATTTATAACCTTAAAATGTTTAAAAATACTGAAGAAAAATATATTGATCTAAAAAGATTAGGAGAGCTATTACATATAAAAGACAATCGGACGATCACAAAATGGTGTAATGATAAAAATATTGAAATTCAAATTATCAATAAAAAAAGTCTAGTATTTAGATTTTTAGTTGAAATGGAGCTTGATAAAAATTTTATTATGCAATTACAAAGTAAATACCCTGATAGATGGGAAAAACTTTATAATTGCTTTTTAACAAATGATAAAATTGGGTATTTATTTTTAATAAACGAAACACCTAGTTTAAAAAGCACTATAGCTGTCAAAAGAGCTATTCCTCAATCAAGTTTCTCTAGTGACCTTTTAGATTAAATTTTAAAATGGCTCAGAAAACACTACCAAATCAAGGTAAACATAAAGGATTATATGTTTACTGCTCAAAATGTAAAAAATATTTTAGTTGGACTAAGAGATATGTAAAAACAATTCAAGATACAACTACCTATACTGAACCAGAATGTGGTGACAAAATAAAAAGGTTATCTAATTGTAAAAGCTTAGATAAACATAAATATAAAGTTCGGGTTAATATATCAAGGACAACTAAAAAGCGTATTAAAATTCTTAATGCTGAAAATTATGACGATGCTGTTTTAGAATATCTAGCTTTTGAAAGAAAAGTATAGACAATAAACGAAAATAATAAAGTATTAGGTCAAACAAAATTAGTTACAAGTAAAAAAATTCCTCCATCTATTTTAGATAAACATTATTTAACGGATACTGAAATTCAATATTTGGACTTCCTAGAAAACATTGGAGTTCCTGATCATAAAAAAGTAACCAGGTCAATTAAGCATAAAAAAGATATAAAAGCTACATTTAGAAAGTTTAATGTTCATTTAAAAAAGGAAAACATAGATGTTAGAGAAGTTTTTATTGAAGATATAAGTGACATTATTGTTGGGACTTTTCATACTTCTATTTTAGAAAGGAAAACAGGTAATTCTGCAAGTACATATAATCGAGAAATGGGTTATTTAAAAACTTTTTTTAAATGGGCTATAAAAGAATTTAGCATAAATATGAAAAACCCTTTTGAAGATGTAAGAAATAGAACAAGGATAGTACACAAAAAAACAATTACAAAAGATGAATTCAAAAAGCTTTTAAAAATTATTTCTCCTGATAGAGGATGGGTATATGAAGGAAAAACAAAAAAACAACGAAGAAACAGATACAAACCTTATTTGAAAGATGGAATTGAATTAGCGTTACATACTGGGGGTAGAAGGGAAGAAATTGTAACTTTAAGGTGGAATATGATTCATGAAATAGACCATGAACTAGCTTACATATTAG
>CAZJGP010000062.1:0-5145 GCA_964545595.1 uncultured Flavobacteriaceae bacterium
CCTTATATATAACAAACTATATAACAGTATCTTTAATATAAATTAAGAATAATTTAAATAGCCCTAAACCATGTCTAAGAAAGAGTCTACAAAAAAGATAAAGAAAGAACTGAAGAAAGAACTGAAGAAAGAACTGAAGAAAGAACTGAAGATCTTAACTAAAAAACTATCTGTTAAAAAATCAAAAAAAGTTACTACATCTTGTAAAAAAACAAAAGCTCCTGTAACTAAAGCAAGACTTATAATTACTAAAACAGCTCCTATAGTTAGAGTTTCTAAAAAAGTATTACCTGTAGTAAAAAAAATTACAAAAACAGCTCCAAGAATAAAAACTGCAAAAAAGACTACTACTGTTAAAAAAACAAAAACCAGCAAATAAAATTTAATATTTTAAAAAGTTTCTCTCTTAATTATTTATAAAATGAATCTTGAAATAGTAAATAGAAAAGGTGCTCAAAAAGCACAAGATATTCCTACTGAAGTTTTACATTTATTAAACCGTGGAGAAATAGAAACTGTTAACTTAACGGAATGGTTAAACGTAGATCATTCTGAAATTATAAAAAATAACTTTCCTGAAATAGGAATTTCTAACACCGATATTAATACTTTATTAGAGGCTATAAAAGATCAAAAAAAGCCAACTACAATGAGTAATACCAAACTTGTTGGCTTAAATATTTATAATTTATATGCTGAAAACGATAATTTCAATTCTATTGTAAATAAATTAAGTAATCACCCCTCAGACTCAATTCGTTGTTTTGCTCCTTATTTAATTGCTTTAAATGAAAAATTAAACACCGAACAAAAACTGAACAATGCACAAAATTTAATTGCCGACAAACATTTTGGTGTTAGAGAAGTTGTTTGGATGGCCTTACGACCTGCTATTGAAAATGATTTGAAAAATGCTATAGATATTTTAAGCAAATGGACCAAACATAAAGATGAGAACATTCGACGCTTTACTACCGAAGCTACAAGACCAAGAGGAGTTTGGTGCAAACATATAGATACTTTAAAAGAAAACCCTGAAATAGCATTGCCTATTTTAAATAACTTAAAAGCGGATAAATCAAAGTACGTTCAGGACAGTGTTGGTAATTGGTTAAATGATGCTAGTAAAACAAAACCTGAATTTGTAATTAATTTATGTAATAACTGGCAAAAAGATTCCCCTATTAAAGAAACTGAAAAAATAATTAAAAGAGCTAGAAGAACTATTAATAAGAAATAAAAAAGGAGCGTAATAAAATTACGCTCCTTTTTTATTTCTTATTAAACAGATTATTAAAAATAAACTGACATTTCCGCCTGTAACTTAGCAGCACTTTCTTTTGCCTTTTCAGCAAAATCATTTTCGTTAGAAGCGTATATAATTCCTCTAGAAGAGTTTATTAACAACCCTATATTATCATTCAATCCGTATTTACAAACCTCTTGTAAACTTCCGCCTTGAGCGCCAACACCTGGCACTAATAAAAAGCTATCCGGAACAATTTTACGTATTTCAGCAAAATACTCTGCCTTGGTAGCTCCTACCACGTACATTAAATTTTCTGAGTTTTTCCAATCTTTAGATGTTTCTAAAACTCTTTTATAAAGCTCTTGCCCTTCGGTGTCTTTTGTTTGAAAATCAAACGCTCCTTGGTTACTAGTTAAAGCTAACATTATGGTATGTTTATCTTCAAAAGCTAAAAAAGGCTCTACCGAATCTTTACCCATATATGGTGCTACGGTTACTGAATCGAAAGATAAATCTTCAAAAAATGCTTTAGCGTACATTGTAGATGTATTCCCTATATCACCACGTTTAGCATCGGCAATAGTAAAAATATCAGGATAATTAGTGTTTAAATACTCAATAGTTTTTTGCAGCGCTTGCCAACCTTTTATACCATAAGCTTCGTAAAAAGCTGTATTAGGTTTGTAACTAACCGCTAAATGGTGTGTAGCATCTATAATTGCCTTATTAAATGCAAAAATTGGATCTTCTTCTTTTAATAAATGAGCCGGAATTTTATTTAAATCCACATCTAACCCAATACAAAGGAATGATTTCTTTTTACGAATTTGGGCAACTAATTTTTCTGTATTCATGCTACTAATTTTATGGTGCAAATATAGGTCTATTTACAGTAACTAATTTTACCGAATTACGATTCGTTTGTTTCTAAAAAAGCTTCTAAGTAAGCATACGCTTTTGTAAACATTCCATTTTTTAAAACACAAGCTTTCTGCATTTTCTCACTCTCTAAATCGTTTACTAAATCTTCTAACAATTCATCTATAAACTGATTTCCAAAATCAATACTGGTAGCTCTTGGCAGCTCACATGGCAAATTATCAACCGCCATTATTGCAATACTATCTATATCTAAAAAATCACTTTCACTTTCGTGGAATTTATGGTAGCCGTAATTAGGGTTACTTGGCGTAGATGGTCGTAAACAGGTTGGCAATGGTGTATGCACATCGCACGAAATATCGGCAATGGTATTTATTTTAAAATCTTTATTTCGTATTTCTTTTTTGGTAAAAAACAACGGCATTCCTGTATGGTGGTAATGACCTGCTATAAGTAAATCGGCTTTTTTTGCGTATTTATAAAAAGTACTATCAAAAGTTTCTGGTCTTTTTACAAACGCTACTTCGTTATAACTTTTGGTTTCTTTATCTATTAAATAATCTTTTTTACTTAACTGTGTAAAAACTGGTTTTAAATTATTTTCATTTATAAAAGCGTCGCTTTTAATTTGCTCTACTCCTATTAAATTTAAAAACTCATGTATACCCCTACCCACATTACCAGTACCTGTAACTACTATTTTTATAGGCGGAATTTTAATTTTACGAACTTCAGCTAATAAATTAGCAAACGAAGTTAATTTTGAAGGTGACGGAATTTTAAACAGATTATTTTTTAAACCATACGTTCGTATTGCTTGGTAAGCTCCTATTTGTCCGGCATTTTTACCAAACGAAATTAATCGTTGTCCTTTTTTGTTTATAAAGTTTTCATAATCGTAAAAGGTAATATTTGCTTTTTTTAAGCCTTCTAAATAGGCTCTATTATGCGGTTGCATTTTAGTAGTGTGCGAAAAAAAGAAATATTTTTTATTAGGAATTAATGCTTCTAACGGCACTTCTTTTATTCCTAATAACACATCCGCATCATCAATATTTTCTACTACCAAAATATTTAGATCACGATACTCTTTATCAGAAAATGCTCTTGTAATAGAACTTTGAACCACAAACTGATGTTCAGGGTATTTTTTTATTACACCTGCTAATTGTTCAGGAGAAAATAAAACGCGTGCATCTCCTGTTTTTTTAAGCTCTTTTATTAATGCAAATTTCAAAGTAAAGTGGTATAAATTTTGTTTTCTATTTTGCGGTGCAAAGATATTATAATAATCTGTAAGAAAATGTTTCCTTGAAAAAGGAAATCTTTATATTTGCGCACTTGTTTGTTAAAACAATATTTTACAATGGGGTCGACTGGTTTTGACAGCAGGTCGAATTGGATTGTAAGCACGCCGAGCCAAGATGTTAATGCTCGTTAATCTCTATATCAAACTTTAATCGACGAGAATAACTTCCGTCTTGCTGCTTAATCTGAATTATAGTAAGATAAAGCCTCGGTTTACAAGGTAGACAAGCAGGGAACTCTTCAAAAGCCTTGGTTTATGGCGTTTGAGTTTTGAGTTTCGTAAACATAAACTAAGATAGTACAGGTTCTTGATGTACTTTCGAGATTTATTGAGAATAAGGAATGCGTTGGTGGTTTTTGACCGGCAATTTCTCGAAAACCTAAACAGAAACTAAGCGTGTAGAAAGCAGTGTAATTGCCTGTTTGGACGAGGGTTCGAATCCCTCCGACTCCACTTAAAGAATCTAAAAACCCTTGGTTTTCAAGGGTTTTTCTTTTTAAACTATTCATTTGTGCAACATTTGTGCAACCATTTTAAAAAAACTTAATTTTTTACTACTCTTTACAACTTTATAAAGTTCGTGTAAATGCTGTTTTACTTCAATATACATTTAATGTAAAAAATATTTCTATCTTTGTACTATAACCAGTAAGGGAAAAATAAAACCTTTACTAAAACTACTCGACTTATGAAAAGCGAATAGTTATAATTTTTATTTGTTATGCTAAACGCATCAAATGAGATTTTAGTTCATTCATATAGTGCTATTATTGTAAATGCTTTAAAAGATGTAAGTGGTAATACAGAAGTATTAGCTGAAATTTTCAAGACTTCTTTATCTGAAATTATAGAACATAATAATTCAGAAAAATTAAAATCTTTGGAAACTGCTAAACCTGTAGAAAAAGAAACCGAACTTTTAACAACAAATGAAGCAATTAAGTTTTTAAGGATAACAAGGCAAACGCTTTATAATTGGGTAAAGAAAGAGGTTGTTATTCAGAAACAAATACGAGGTCGTGTTTATTACAAGCGTGAAGACCTTGAAGCATTAGTAAAATAGAACTACATTACATCAGAATACGAAAGACCTAAAGATTAAGTTCTTTGGGTCTTTTTATTTTAAAATATTTCTATCTTTGTGATATAATCAGTAATGGAAAAATAAAACCCGTTACTAAAACTAATCGACTTATGAAAAGCGAATAGTTATAATTAACATTTATATGTTAAATTTAAATCAAGGTCAAGAAACAAGTTTAGAAAATCCGTTAACAAATTTAAGTGATTCAGAATTAGTAGTTCTAGTAGAATGCTTAACCGAAGACATTTACGAAAAGTCTCAAGAAGTTAAAGCTTTAGAAAAAGCTTTAAAGTTAACAGACGACCGAAGCTCGTTTAAAACCTTAGAAAGTTACGAAGTAATGGAATTTAATGTTTCAATTTATAATCGTAACGAATTAGTGAAAGACGACATTAAATCTTTAGAAAAAGTTTTAGTTTTAATTGATGAAGCTAGAGAATTTCATAAGAGTTAGTCTTAATCTAAATTAAAGTAAAAAACACCCAAAGATTAAGTTCTTTGGGTCTTTTTATTTTATACTACATTATTATAATGTAGCTATTGAACGTACAATATTAGTTCTGTTATTTACTCGTTGAATATCACTCACGTTTACTACTGGAGTTGGTAAAGCTGCATTTG
>CAZJGP010000063.1:0-7910 GCA_964545595.1 uncultured Flavobacteriaceae bacterium
AAAAATTGAACAAGTAAATCAGGTTATAGAAAAATTAAATAATAGACCAAGAAAAAGATATGGCTTTTTAACACCAAACGAAAAGTTTGATGAATTTATAACTTCAAACCCTAATATTGCGTTTATGAATTGAATCCACCGAATATAAAAAAAGCCTCACTAATTAAAGTGAGGCTTTTTTTATATTTATAAAAAGATCTTACTAGATACTTGCTATAATACTATTTAAAGTTGCACTTGGACGCATAGCGTTTGCAGCTTTTTCTTCAGAAGGGAAATAGTATCCACCTAAATCAGTTTCAGGTCCTTGAGCATCATTTAATTCAGCAACAATTTTTGCTTCATTGCTTAATAACTGCTCAGCAATAGGAGCAAAGGCAGCTTTTAAACCAGCGTTTTTATCTTGAGCAGCTAAAGCTTCAGCCCAGTAAGCAGTTAAATAAAAGTGACTACCACGGTTATCTAATTCATTTACTTTACGAGAAGGAGACTTATCATTTGCTAAGAATTTCTCTGTAGCTAAATCTAAAGCTTCTGCTAATACACCAGCTTCAGCATTCCCTTTATCACTTTCGTGCTCTAATGAAACAGCTAATGCTAAGAATTCACCTAAAGAATCCCAACGTAAGTGGTTTTCTTGGTTGAATTGTTGAACGTGTTTTGGAGCAGATCCACCAGCACCAGTTTCAAACAATCCACCACCATTCATTAATGGTACAATAGATAACATTTTAGCAGATGTTCCTAATTCTAAAATTGGGAATAAATCTGTATTGTAATCACGTAATACGTTACCAGTAACAGAAATAGTATCTTCACTATTTTTCATTCTTTCTAAAGAAACTTTAGTAGCCTCAATAGGAGAAAGGATACGGATATCTAAACCAGCAGTATCGTGACTTGGTAAGTAAGCGTTTACTTTCTTAATTAATTCAGCATCGTGAGCTCTGTTTTCATCTAACCAAAAGATAGTTGGAACATTAGTAGCACGAGCACGGTTAACAGCTAATTTTACCCAGTCTTGGATAGGTAAGTCTTTTGTTTGACACATTCTCCAAATGTCTGATTGCTCAACATTATGAGAAGTTAAAACAGTTCCGTTAGCATCAATAACTTCTACTTTACCGTCAGCAGCAATTTCGAAAGTTTTATCATGAGAACCATATTCTTCAGCTTTTTTAGCCATTAAACCAACGTTAGGAACAGTTCCCATAGTACGAGGATCAAAAGCACCGTTTTCTCTACAGAAATCGATAGTTGCTTGGTAAACTCCTGCATAACTACTATCTGGAATTACTGCTTTTGTATCTTGTTGTTTTCCTTCAGCATTCCACATTTGACCACTTGTACGAATCATTGCTGGCATAGAAGCATCAATAATTACATCACTTGGTACGTGTAAGTTAGTAATTCCTTTATCAGAATTTACCATTGCTAAAGCAGGACCATTATCTAAAGCAGCTGTAATATCAGCTTCAATAGCCGCTTTTTCTTCTGCCGGAAGGCTTTCAATTTTAGAAACTAAATCTCCAAAACCATTTTTTACTTCAACTCCTAATTTATCTAAAGTTGCAGCATATTTAGTAAATACATCTTTAAAGAATACTTTTACTACGTGTCCAAAAATGATTGGGTCAGAAACCTTCATCATTGTTGCTTTCATGTGTAATGAAAATAATACACCTGAAGCTTTAGCATCAGCAATTTGTTCTTCAACAAATTTAATTAATGCTTTTGTGCTCATTACTGTAGCATCAATAACTTCACCGTCTAATAAAGCTAAACCTTCTTTTAAAGTAGTTTTAGTTCCATCAGTAGCAGTATGTATAATGTTTACTGAAGTTGCCGAAGCAAGAGTAACTGATTTTTCGTTGCTTCTAAAGTCACCACTAGTCATAGTTGCTACGTGAGACTGAGAATCTTTACTCCAAGCACCCATACTATGTGGGTTTGTTTTAGCGTATTGCTTAACAGGCTTTGGAGCTCTACGGTCACTGTTACCTTCACGTAATACTGGATTTACAGCACTACCTAATACTTTAGCGTAACGAGCTTTAATTTCTTTATCTGCATCTGTTTGTGGGTCAGCAGGATAGTTAGGGATATCATATCCAGCAGCTTGTAATTCTGCAATTGCAGCAGTTAACTGAGGAATAGAAGCACTAATATTTGGTAATTTAATGATGTTAGCTTCTGGAGTTTTGGCTAATTCACCAAGTTCCGCTAATGCATCAGCAATTTTTTGGTCAGCTTTTAAGTTGTCAGGGAAGTTAGAAATAATTCTTCCTGCAAGCGATATATCTTTTGTTTCAATGTCGATATTCGCTGTTTTACTAAAACTTTGTACAATGGGTAAAAATGAATACGTAGCTAAAGCCGGTGCTTCGTCCGTTTTAGTATAGATGATAGTTGATTTATTTGACATGAAATTTTTTTTTAATAGTACTCTTTAATCATAAGAGGACTACATGGTTTTTTTTAAAATAAAAATGCAAGCGAAGATACGAAATAAAGTAATTTCATTTGCATAAGAGTGATAAATTGAATTTATCGTAAAATTAGGTGTTAATAAATACTTAGATATATGTATATATGTAAAAAATAGTGTCGTATTTTGCATATTTGATACATTCAAGAAAAAGAAATTTTAATTGAATACTTAAGTAAATGTTAAAATACTAATAGAAGTAAAAAGGCTACCAAATTTGGTAGCCTTTTTAATATACGTTCAAGTAAGAAAAGACTATCCTCTTCTTTCTTTAATACGTGCTTTTTTACCAGTAAGTTCTCTAAAGTAGAAAATACGAGCTCTACGTACTTTACCTCTTTTGTTAACTTCGATTTTTTGAATAGCAGGTAAGTTCACTGGGAAAATACGCTCTACACCAACAGTACCAGACATTTTACGAATAGTAAAAGTTTCAGTAGTACCAGAACCTCTACGTTGAATTACAACTCCTCTAAAGAACTGTGTACGTGATTTTTCACCTTCTTTAATTTCGTAGTATACAGTAATTGTATCTCCGGCTGCGAATGCAGGAAGGTCATTTTTTGCACCAAATTCGTCTTGTACAAATTTAATTAAGCTTTCCATAATATTGGATTATATATTGTTTCGTTCAAACAACATTCGCGATTCTCGCCAGAGGTTGGATTAACAGGATGCAAAAATACTATATTTTATTTAATTATTAAACGAAGATTCTTATTTATTACAAATAATTAAGAAGTTACACTTTTTTACAAACCGGAATAATTTCTCCTTTAGCTAATCGGTACTTATCAATTTGAGAATCGGACAATGTTTTAGTATAATCAACTTCTTCAATTTGAAAACCGATACCGCGTAGTTTTTCAAAATAATCTAATCCGTAAACTCTAAGATGGTCATACTGTCCAAATATTTTAGCTCGTTCTTTGGGGTCGGTAATAGAATCATCTTCAAAAGTGGTTTCTCTATTTAAATCTTGCGGAATTTGAAGTATTGCTATTCCGCCAACCGTTAATACCCTATAAAGCTCTTGCATGGCTTTAGTATCATCGGGTATATGTTCTAAAACATGGTTACATAAAATAAAATCGAAACTATTATCTTTAAAGGGAAGTTTACAAATATCTGCTTTTACATCGGCAATTGGAGATTCTAAGTCAGTTGTTGTATACTCTATATTTTTAAGCTTTTTAAATCTTTTTAAAAAAGCTTGCTCAGGAGCAAAATGTAATAATTTATGAGGCTCAGTAAAAAGTGTAGTTTCTTGCTGTAAATACAACCAAAGTAAGCGGTGACGTTCTAAAGACAGAGTAGAAGGTGCTAAAACGTTTTGGCGTTGGTTTTCGTAACCATAAGGTAAAAAGGTTCTGAAGCTTTTACCATCAATAGGGTCGGTGTATTTGTTTCCTTTTAAAAAAAAAGCAAATATTGGTTTTATTAAGTAACTAACCTTTATTAATAAAGGTCTAGGGAATAGACTTAATCCTTTTTTGAATATATATTTTATCATGAATATTCCCTAGGTT
This sequence comes from uncultured Flavobacteriaceae bacterium, assembly GCA_964545595.1. Taxonomy (GTDB): domain Bacteria; phylum Bacteroidota; class Bacteroidia; order Flavobacteriales; family Flavobacteriaceae; genus Aquimarina. The sequence goes on from CAZJGP010000063.1 coordinate 4,018, forward strand.
TTTTTTTAACTTATGCTTTTGGATCAGTGTTTTTATAAGGCTTTTCTTCGTCGGTTTTAATACCCAAAGCTTTGTGTACATAATCGAAAGTCGAAAGAATTTCTGGCTTACCATCAATAATAGCAACATCGTGTTCAAAATGCGCACTTGGTTTACCGTCAGCAGTAAGTATAGTCCATCCGTCTTTTAATTGCTTAATATTTTTTGTTCCCATATTTGTCATAGGCTCAATGGCAACAACCATACCTTCCACAAACTTTTTACCACGGCCACGTTTACCGTAGTTTGGCATTTCAGGATCTTCGTGCATAACTCGACCAAGACCATGACCTACTAATTCACGAACAACACCGTAACCAGCGTCTTCTGTAAACTTTTGTATAGCATAACCAACATCACCAACACGATTATTAACTCTAAATTGCTCAATACCTAAATATAAAGACTCTCTAGTAACATCTAATAAACGTTGTACATCATCAGCAATTTCACCAACAGCAAATGTATACGCATGATCCCCATAAAAATCATTTTTTAAAGCTCCACAATCAATAGAAATTATATCACCTTCTTGTAATGGTTCATTGTTAGGTATTCCGTGTACTACTTGTGCATTCGGACTCATACAAAGTGTATTGGGGAAATCATATAAACCTAAGAAACCAGGAATAGCACCATGATCACGTATAAAAGCTTCAGCAAGTTTATCCAATTGTAAAGTTGTTACTCCTGGTTTAACTTCGCCAGCTAACATACCTAAAGTTTTAGAAACGATAAGTGCACTTTCACGCATTAATTCAATTTCTTCTCTAGTTTTTAATTTAATCATTTTTGCTTTTGTTTGAAAGGTCAAAGATACAAATAGTTGTAAAAGTTTAAAGAATTATGATAAATAGTATAACAAAAAAAAGACTGCTTATAAAGCAGTCTTTTTTGATTGAAATATAAGAGAATATTTAGTTAATAAACATTCTTCCTAGTTTATCTACTGACTTTTTTGAAGAATAGATTATGTATTCATCATTGTATTTATCAAAGAAAATTTGAGGCCTAATATTAAGTTGATCTGTTGTTGGGTTATCCTTATCAATTCTAGTTAATTTTCCAATTGAATCGAATTCAAAAGCAGTTATAGTTGATTTGTTATAACTTGTCATTCTTTTGATATCATCCATTTTTGTAAAGCCACTATTTTTAATATTATCATTAAAAAGTACCGTTAATTTTCCGTTTTTGTAAATAGGTATTGCCCCAAGATATTCAGGTCCTTTACCTAATGCAAATAAAGGTATTGATGAAGATGCAGATACGGTAAGACTTCCGTCTGCACCACCTGCTAATAAACCGAAACCAATAATGTTTGTAGTAGCTCTAGATTCTTTAGCAACTACATTTGTCCAATCTAATGATCCATCTTTTTTTAATGAAGTTATAATAATTTCATTGTTGATATAAGTAGTTGGAGTAACGCTAATTGGTCCTATACCTTGAGATTTACCATATATTACTTGGCTATATTCGGATAATAAAATAAGACCACCATCTTCTTTTTCAATTATAGAATGTATAGTATAAAAAGGTTTTAAGTCTTTATCTTTTTTAGCTTTTCTTTCTCCTAATAAATTTAATTTAGTTTCATAATTAAATTTATTGAACTTGAATGGTTGAGTGCTGTTATTAGTAAGGTCTACGCTTCCACAGTAAACCCCTTCTAATTTTTTATTAGGTTTTCCATTTTTTCTTAACTCAGAATATAAACCAACAAGTTGAAGTGTGTTGGCTTGTGTAGCTACCATTTTACAATTAAGAAGTTCATTTCCTGATAAATCAATTTTGATTTCTTCTTTTTTATAATTGTTTGCTTTTTTGAAAACATGAATGTTTAAATCAGAAAAAGTGGTTTTCTTTTTTTTGTCCAAATGACTTTCGTTGGTAACAATAAAAATATCATCATTAATATTTGATGAAAAATCACTGATATCAAACTCATATCTTTTTTTGTCTACAAAATTTACTTTTTCAGAATGATTAGCTAAGATATTTAAGTTCGAATCAATAAACTTTAAATTATATTTTACAGCATCTTCTTTTGCATAAAGACCAGCATGTAAGGCTAATACTTTTGTTTTGTCAGGAGAAAGTTTAAAATAAAAACTTCCTCTGGCAGAACCTTTAGAAACAGGAGAGCTAAATAAGTTTGTAGTATTTGAACTTACTTCTCCATTTTCAGAAACAGATATTGCTTCTAATTTAAATTCTTTGCTTTTTCTGTCAAAGTAGCTAGCAAAAATATAAACATTACCATTTAAAAGGAAAAGATCCTCAAATCGTAATTTTTTACCTTTTACCTCGGGTAACTTAATTAAGTTATTTGATAAAATAGCCATCGATTTAGAATCGAATACTTTTAAGAAGTATTTCTTTTTTCCTTTAAAACCTAAAGCATAAATTTTATTATTAGCCTCTCCAATAATATTTACAATTTTTCCTTTTTCTTCTGTAATCTCTTCTCCATATTCAATTGATATATCTCCAAGTTTATCTTGCGAGAACATAAAAGTAGAAATGAAAACAAGAACTAGTGTTTTGAATGTTTTTAGTTTCATATTGTTAATTTGTTAATTTTGGAGCTAATGTATGTAATAATACTAACAAAAAAACCATCCGTACGGATGGTTTTTTAAACTTTATTAACAAGATTTTTCTTAATTCTTATAATCTTTATCATTCAATAAATAAGACTTTAATTCATCGTATTTAGCAATAGAATTAAATACTTTCTCTTTGTCTAATACTTCTTGAATTTGTTCCGGAATAGTAACTTTAGTATTTTCTAAAGTACCCTCAACAATATCTAAGAATTTTACAGGGTGAGCAGTTTCTAAAAAGATACCATACTCATTATCTGAAAGCTTATATTCTTGTAAACCTAAATAACCAACAGCTCCATGTGGATCTGCAATGTAATCAGACTTCTCTTTAATCTCTTTCATAGCTTCACGAGTAGCATCGTCCGTATAACTAAAAGAAGAGAAATCATTCTTTAAGTCTTCAAAATTATTATCAAATAATTCTTGAATACGAATAAAGTTACTTGGGTTACCAACATCCATAGCATTTGAAATTGTTGGAACAGATGCTTTAGGAGTATATTCACCAGTGTTTAAATAATCAACAACAGTTTTGTTACTGTTTACAGAAGCAATAAAATGTTTTACAGGCATTCCTAATTTATTAGCTACAATACCAGCACAAATATTACCAAAGTTTCCACTAGGTACTGAAAATACAATCTCTTTGCCTAATTTTTTAGTTTGCTTGTAAGCGAATAAAAAGTAAAATAATTGTGGTAACCAACGTGCTACGTTAATTGAGTTAGCAGAGGTTAGTGCTCTTTTACTAGTAATTTCTTCATCTAGAAAGGCTGATTTTACCATATCTTGGCAATCATCAAAAACACCATCTACACGTAATGCTTTAATGTTTTGACCAAGTGTTGTTAATTGACGTTCTTGAATATCACTAACTTTTCCGTTAGGATATAAAATAACTACATCAACACCTTTTACACCTAAAAAACCACGAGCTACGGCACCACCAGTATCACCCGATGTTGCTACTAATACCGAAACGTGACCGTCATTATCTCTATTGAAATATTCTAGACAACGTGCCATAAAACGAGCTCCAACATCTTTAAAAGCCATGGTTGAACCATGGAAAAGCTCTAAAGTTCCAATGTTATCTGTAACAGGAACTACAGGGAAATCGAAACTTAAAACATCTTTAAGTATTTCTTTTAAATCTTGTTCAGGAATTTCGTCACCTACAAATTGTTGAATTGCTTGGTAAGCAATTTCAATATTATCCATGCTTTCGATATTCTCGAAAAA
>CAZJGP010000064.1:0-5884 GCA_964545595.1 uncultured Flavobacteriaceae bacterium
TAAGATTCCTTTTAATAAGATGACACAAACTGTAACAAATAAATACGCAATGGATATTATTCAGCTATCTCAGTATTCAATAAAAGAATTTGCAGAAAAGTATTAGGAAAATTACTCTTGAGGAAATTACTTCTAGAAAGAACTTCTTTAACGAATTTGACTTCATTGATATTTATTTTTGAATTAGGAATTATTTGACAAAACATACCATTTAGTTCGCAATTTAAACGGTGCGTCTCTCCTGTGTGAATTACAGATAAATCAACTCCGTTATCTTTATTGATTAAATTACCTGTAAAATATTCTTCAGAATTTCTTGACAAATTAAATCCTAGTTTAGAGTAAAAAGTAAATAAATCATTCATTGGATTATTATTTAATTAAGGTGTAAGATTATTCACTTCTAAATCGGCGGAATAAATTAACCGAATAATGAAAAAACGATTTGCTAACAATATGTATAATTAATGCTGGGTTCTGTTTAATTCAAAGTTTTGTGTATTTTTACTAAATCCGTCAAATCATTTTGATTTGACTTTTGACAAGAAAAGATAAAAGCAAACAAAATGCTTTAACTAAGTGCTAAACTGAAAGTCTACTGAATTTCTGTTACCGCACTAACCATACACTCAACGTTAAATCTATTTGTATATGTTTTTTTAATAAAAAAAGAGTTCTTTAGTTTAAAACTAAAGAACTCTTTTAAAAGTAGTTTAAGTTAGTTAAGCTTGATTATTCTGCTATAGTTTCAACAATTTCAATAGGGTATGATGTGTTAACTTCAGTTTCACCACCTGCAGTTTCTAGTACAGCTTCTCCGTCAGCTTTATCAAGTTCATGACGTAAAACTAGAGTTAAAGTACCAGTACTAGCAGCACCAGTTGTAAGTGTAAATGTAGCTCCAAAAGGGTTTCCTTCACTATCTAAAGCAAAGTCTCCACCTTCATATTCAGTAGTAATATTAAGTTCTTCACTAATTGCATAGAAAAATTGGTGATCAAGATCTTCTTCTATAACGTCGTTAAGAGCATTAAAACCTTCATCAGTTTCTTCAAGTGTTTCATTTAAAAGACTAATGCTAGCACTGTAAGTTTCGTTTGCAGCTAAAGGTCCTGAAACAGTAATTGTAGGGTCTTCACCTCCTATACCATCTTCATCTGATCCATTTAAAGTAATAGTAGGTAATCCTTCTGTAGTAGGCACAAGAGTAATTGTAGATGTTGTAATTACCTCTGTTTCATTGATAATCTCAGGAATGCTGTCATCATCGCTACTACATGAAATTGCAAAAATAGAGATTGCTGCTGTTGCTAAAAGTGTTTTAAAATTTTTCATAATAAATTGTTTTTAAAGGTTTGTTATTTAGTTAATAATTAATTTTTATGTTTAATGAAATATTACGTCCTACTTCGTCAGCGAAGAAACGTAATCTGTTTAAATAATTTCTATAAGTTGTATCTAATAGATTAGTGACCTTTAGCCCTAATTTTAAATTAGAATTATTTTTTATTTTAAAGTCAATACTAGAATTGAAATTTAACAAATGATAGGCCTCAGGAGGAGTGCTGATATCAACAAATTCATTAGTTTGTGTCAGTGGAAGAAAAAAATCAAAATTGTTATCAGGGAATTCATTTTGTTCAAAAACAAATTGACTTTCAAGAGCTAAACGTAAATTATTAATTTTACTATTTGTATACACAATTTCGTTTTTTGTGCTAACAGGGGGTATGTCAATTAAGGCTTCGTCAAAGGTTCTGTCATAGCCTTTTACAAAAGAAAATTGATGATTAAACTGAAAGTTTTTAGCAAATTTATAAGAAGCATCAATATCAAATCCTAATAATTCAGCATCAGTTTGTCTGTATTCCCATTCTACAAAACTCCCTCTTAATGATAATATAATATCTGTAGGTTCAATAAGAATATAATTATCAATAGAGTTGATAAATGGGTTGATAGAAAATGACAGTTTATCACTTTGGTGCTCAAAACTAATAGAGAATTTTCTGCTAGTTTCTGATTCGAAACTTAAATCACCTAGTTCAATTCTTGCTGCAGATTGGTGTAAACCATCACTAAATAATTCAGAAGGATTTGGAGCTCTAGATGCTGTTGAAAAATTAAAATAAATATTATTATTGTTTAATTTATATAGTGCACCAATACTAGCTGAAGGATTGTTAAATGTAAATTGAGGATTCGTTAATATTTGAGTGCCAAAATCTTCTACGATTATTTCAGGAAACAAAACATCGTAATTTCTTGATTCAAAAAATGTAGTTGAATAAAATTTTTGAGCATCTAAAAAAGTGTAATCAAAACGACCACCAGCCTCTAAGATTAAATTATTATTTATTTGATAGTCTAGGGTAGCATAACCACCAATATCATACTTATCATAATCAGGAATAAGTCTTCGTACACCTGTACTAGGCGTAGCAAAGTTGTTTTGAAACTTAGCTACTACACCGGCTTTTAAATTTATATTGTCTGATATTTCAGAATCTAGATTAAGTTGTAAGGCATGCGATTTTAATCGTAAATCAATAGCAGGTATATTATCTCTATCTCCAAGACGACGATCAAATTCTAATCGATCATTTTGTTGAAAATCGTATTGAAAATTAATTTTTCCGAACCCATGAAACTTTTTAAAAGCTTTTATACGTGCTAAGTTGTGTGTAACATCTTGTTTAGGGTTGTCTATATTAAATGTAAAATCATTTTCAATTAATGGGGTATCGTTGTTAATTGAGAAAATTAAATCGCTAATACCACTAATGTGTGATGCACTTAATATTCCTATTTCTGTTTTAAATAAAGAATAGTAAGCCTCAAAACCATAATCAAATCGATTTAAACCAATTGAAAAAGAAGCATTGGTTTCTCTAGCTCCAGTATTTGATAATATGTGATTAGGAGCTTCAGAGTCTCCAAAATATTTTAAAGTACCATGTAAAGTTCCGTACCACCCACTTTTATAACTTTTAGTAAGTTGCGTTGAGCCAGAAGTACCACGGCCATTAGATGATGCTGTAACTAATGTTTTTCCGTAAAGAGTGTCTTTTACAGGTATTTTTGCTGCTTCGGCAATAACAATACCACCAATTGCATCTCCGCCGTATTGCAAAGCACCAGCGCCTTTTATTATGGTAAGTTTACCAGCAGTATTGACATCTATATTAGGTGCGTGTTCTGCTCCCCATTCTTGATCTTCTAAACGAACTCCATTGTTTACAACGATTACCCTACTACTATGTAAACCATTAATTATTGGCTTTACAATAGTGTTACCTGTATTTAAAGAAGATACTCCGCTTATGCTATTTAGAGCGTCTCCTAAAGTTCCGCTGCTATATTGTTCAATTTCTTCTTCAGATATTGTGTTTTCGTATGCAGTAACTGTTTTTTGTTCAAATGCTTTTCCTTGAATAGTAACTTGATTAAGCTCTTCTAAATGATGTTCTAGCTTAAGATTTTTAATGGTGTTGCCTGAAATTTTTATAGAATAATTTTTAGGGTCACAATCATGATGCGAAATTTTCAAGGAATAATTTTGATTGCAAAGATTGGTAATAAGATATTTTCCGTCAATATTAGTTAATACTGATTTTTGTGTTTCGGCAACTGTAATAACAGCGCCAGAAAGCACAGATCCATCATGTAAATCTATTGCAATACCAGAAAGTGTGTTGTCGCAGTTTTGCGATACTGTAGTAATTCCGCTAAATAGCAGTACCACTAATAATGCATATAAATGCATATTATATATTTAATTAGTAAGGGGAATGAAAAAAGTCTAACTAAATAATACGGGAGGAGCTCTTAATTGTGTATTTGTTCTTGAATATGAGCTAATAATAAGCTCTTTGTAAAAAAAAGGTTTTTTTACAGGAGTGTTAAATTCTTTAAACTCTGGGTAAGTAATAAAGTTGTTGTTAAAAGAATCGTATGTAAAACTACATATTTCACAATCGTCGGAATCTTGTTTTTTGTCTTTTTTGGTTTTAGAACAAGAGGTATGTTTGTGATTTCCAAATAGATGAGAAAACTGAACAGCAACAGGTGTTAACAGTACTAAGCCAAGTAGTAATGCTATTAAATTTTGTGCTATTTTTTTTCTGAATTCCATTTTCGTCGGCAAATATAGGAAACTAAATGCAACTGAGTTTAAATAATTAAAAAAAATAGATATTACTTTTTTTAATTAATAAGGAAAACTAAATAATTCAATAAGATTTCTGATTCTTATTAAAGCTAGAGATATTAAACAAATTAACATCATTACAACAAATAATAAGACAAATATATTGTCTAACCATTCTGGTATCGATAATAGAATGTTTTTATTTCGAGTGTAATGAATTAATATAATTATTACTGAAATAAAAATTGCAATATAGCTTATCAAAACAAGGGTTGAATTATTTAAATGAAATTAGTTAAATTTTGAATAATTGTTACTTTTTCCCTAATTCAATAACTTCTAGGTTTTCAATAGTTCCATTGTTAATTTCAAAACGTAGCATTGTGCGTACTTTATGAAAACCATGAGTTCCACAAGCACCAGGGTTCATGTGTAATAGGTTATAACGTTTATCGGGAACTACTTTTAATATGTGTGAGTGCCCACAAATAAATAATTTTGGCGGATTATTCATTATTTCAGGTCTTGTTGTTGGGTTATATTTAGGCGGGTAACCACCAATATGCGTTATCCAAACGTCAACACCTTCGCAAATAAAACGATTATTTAAAGGAAATGTAGCTCTTATTTTAGCATCATCAATATTACCATATACAGCACGTAGGTTACAAACTTTTTCTAAAGCATCGGTCACCTCTAAATTACCAATATCGCCAGCATGCCAAACTTCATCGGCTTCAGTTGCGTAATGAAGAATGCGTTTGTCAATGTAACTATGTGTATCGCTCAGTAATAATATTTTCATGTTACTTAGCTTGAATCTGCTTAATGTTTATCCAGAATAAACTAATAGCAATAGGGAAAAAAGCAATGTCGAATCCTTGAATTTTAGTAGCCCAAATACCTATAGTAGCTATTAAACAAAGTGTTAAAAGAGTTAGTAGTATATTTTGAACCTTTTTATATGGAGTAAAATAAAGAGCAAAACTTATTAAATATAATGGGTTACACCAAAGTAAGTTGTAATTGTAATGTACTTCGGTGTGAGCCGATATTAAACTAATTACTAGAATTATAAGTCCACCAATACCTGTGCTAAGTGTAAAGATTTTAATTAATAAATTCGATTTTCCTAAAACCATAATAACAAACAAGAAGCTAAAAAGTATAAAAGGTGTTAAAGTCCATTTACTAGCAATTTTAGGTTCTAAATTCTTTAATAATTTTACTTTACTACTACTTAAAGGTCTCCCATTAATAGTTGCTTTTTTTACTTCTTCCGATAAAAAATCGGGCAGAAACATTAAATCATTGGAGTCTATTTTAACATCAATTGGGCTTCCTAAAGCTAAATTGATGCCGAACTTTAACCAAGGTGTTGGTTTGGTGTAATTATTTAAATAATAACGATAAGTATTATTTGTTTCAGAAGAGCTATAGTTAACTCCTTTGGTTTTTGAAAAAATTAATTCACGTAATTCGGTACTGCAATTTCGGTGTAGAAAACCATACCTGTAATAACGATTTTCAGGCTTGTAAGCTAATTGTAATTTGTCTAAAAATTCTTGAGCTTGTTGGTCATTAAAATTTAAAGGTTGTTCAAAAACCTGTCGTTCATCACGAAAATAGCTTCTTAACATAAGCTTATAGTTTTCAATACCTACTCTATAGTCTAATTCTCCTTTAATAAATTTTAAAAGAAAGTTAGGTGCATTAAAATCGAACATTCCATAA
>CAZJGP010000065.1:0-14140 GCA_964545595.1 uncultured Flavobacteriaceae bacterium
CATCTATATTTTGTGGAGAACTAGTATAGGTTTTATTAATTAATAAGCGTCCAGTAATTTCATAAATTTCAACAGAAAAACTACTACTTTGAAGTTTGTTTATTTCAATAGTTACTATCTCATTTACAGGATTAATAATTGGTCTTATTTCATCGCCAATTTCTTCGCTAATAATAAAGGATTGGTTTGATATTGTTAGATAAATATTATCAATAGCTGTAATTTTTATGCGTGCATTATTACTAGTTTCTATGGCAGGAATTACAGTAGAAAAACTACCATCATTAGGTGTATTGTTTGTTAAAATTACCGGAAAAGTTAGGCCGTTATCATAAGATAATTGAATACTAACACTTTCTGTATTTATACTGTTATTAGTTGTACCAGCTACATTCCATGTGATTTCTTGCATACTATTAGCAGGAAAATTACTTAAGTTATCTGGTTTTACAACTTCAAATAATTCTCCAGTATCCACAACATTAACGGTCAAGCCAGAAGCGTTAATTCCGTTAGTATTACCATCTCTAACTGTTAAACCAAAGGTCATTGTTCTAGTGTTGGTTGGTATAACCTCCCAAGTAGTATTTGTTCTTAGGTCTTCAGGGAAATTACGAAATGAATTATTACTAGGAATTAAAGATCTAAATAGAGGTCCTTCTACAGATGTAGATTCAGGTGGAGCAGTAGCAAACTCATGGTCTAATTGCTCCCATGAATAAGTAAGTGAATCGTTATCAGAATCTGTAACATTAGCATCTAAAACAAAAGATGCTCCCGCCGGAATGGTATAGTTTTCTAATGGTTCTATTATGGGGTTTTCATTTTCAATATCGGTAATTTGTAAATTGCAAAAAACATCATTTAGATGTTCTTTTATTTCAATAATACTTATTAAATGAAAATATTCATCGCTAAAATTTTGAATATCTGAATTAAATGGGCCACCATTATTTTCGCATATTCCGGCATAACCCATAATTGTTGTTCCGCTACCAGGTTCTACAGCCGATTCGGAAAATCGATTACGCTGACATCTTGAATTTTGAGTATGATATGCCCCTAATTGATGTCCAAGTTCATGAGAAAATAATGTAAAATCAAAAGCACTTCCTTCCGGAATAAGGTCAGCAGAAACACCATCGGCTTTAAAGTTAGAGCACAATACGCCAACACCTGCTAAACCAGCAAAGCCAATACTTAGTGTATGTCCAATATCAAAATTATTAGCTCCTATATTATTAAAAATATAAGCTGCACCGGTATCAATTAAATCATCTGAATCATCGGTAGTAAAAATATCAGTGTCTTTATCTAAAAAAATTAGCTCATCGTTATTTTCAATTAGTTCAAAATGAATTCCTAAATCTTGCTCAAAAACAGCATTTATATTGTTTAATGAAGTTACAATACCAGCTAATACAACAGATTTTTTTTCTTCATCTGATCCAGAATTTAAGTTAGCTCTATCTACAAAATAATCAGAATACTCACCAGTAACAATGATTGCCGTTCTAAGTGTTGTTAAAGTATTATTACCGGTAGATAAAGTTTGATTATTTGTATTATTAGTAGTTATTCTAGCACTTGAATTAGTAGCACTAAGCTCATTAACTTCTTTAGTTGTACAGTTAAATCTAGAGTTAGTTCTATTTTCATTTATTAAAGTGTAATGATTAGTGTTTTTAATTTGCTTTAACTCGGTAACTCTAGCGCCGTTTATTAGAACAATTGTTATTCGGTTTAAAGAACAAGTAAGACTAATATGCAATTGATTATTATTAGCGCTTACTCCTTTATAAGAATGTATATTAGGGTATTTTGAAGCTAGTTTTTTAGGTAATACTTGGTTAGTACTAAAAATAAAATTTTCTAAACCCCCTTTTTCATTTGGAAATAGGATAGAAGCTGTTTTATCCTCATTTACGGAGGATAGGATGGTATTTAAATTTTTAGCATTTAACTTAAAAGTATTAGTATCTATTTTACTCCAAATATTTTGTGCGTTTACTTCTGCCGAAAGGCTTAATAAACAGAATAAGAAAATTATAATTTTTAGCTTATTTATAAATTTCATTCAGAGTATAAATTGATTTAATAACGTTTCAAGTTAACAATTTTTACAACAATTATCTTGTTTAACCAAACGACAAGTAGAAACGGCAGTTATAGCACCTAAAATAGGAGCAATAATATAAAGCCATAAATTATCAAATTTTAAGCTTACAATTGCCGGAGCTAATGATCTAATAGGATTCATAGAAGCATTTGTCATAGGACCAGCAAATAAAGCCTCTAACATTACCACACCACCAATTGCTATACCTGCTACAATTCCAGTTTCTTTAGAACCAGTTGAAACATTAATAATAACAAGCATTAAGAAAAAGGTTAATAGATATTCAAGTAGAAAACCTTTCATTGGTGTTAAAGATTCATGTACATGGGTTCCACCTAAGTTTTCACTACCAGGGAATAAATACCAAACCATTAAACTAGCAATTATGGCCCCAATAAATTGAGAAATAATATATTTAGGAACTTCTTTCCATGGAAATTTATCAGCAAAAGCAAATGCTATGGTTACAGCAGGGTTAAAATGTGCTCCTGAAATTTCACCGAATGCATAAATCATTGCAATGACAATGAACCCCCAGGTAATACCAATACCAACATGTGTTACAGCACCTTGTGTAATATCATTTACCGCCATGGCTGCAGTACCACAAAAAACCATAGTAAAGGTTCCTAAGGCTTCTGATATATAATTACGTTTATCCATTTAGTTAATGTTTTTTTTGAATGTTTTACGTTCTTTATGTTGTTCGTGTTTATAGTCTTTCCAAAGAGCTTGTATAGCTTTATTTTCTATAAGTTCAGGGTTTGTTTCTACTTTAGTAATACCATTTTTAAGAAAAATTTCATTCATTTCTTTAAAAATTAAAGCAGCTACTCCTTTATTTTGATATTCAGGATCTACACCTATTAAATAAAAAGCAGCGGTATCGTTTATTTTTTGCGCCTTCAAAATATGTAAAAAACCAAAAGGAAATAGTTTTCCGTTAGCTTTTTTTAAAGCTTTCGAAAAAGAGGGCATAATAATAGAAAATGCAATTACTTTATTGTGTTCATCTGCTACGCAAGTTATATAATCAGGGTTTACAAATGGTAAATATTTTTCTTTATAATGGTCAATTTGATATTGTTGAATGGGAACAAAAGTTTGTAAAGAATCGTATGTTTTATTTAGTAGCTCAAACATACGATCTATATAAGGTAATATCTCTTTTCGTTTGGTAAACTTAATAGGTTTAAGCTTGTACCTAGTTTGTATTAAATTTGCAACTTTTACAACTTTAGGTCTTGTTTCGGTTGGGATATCTATTTTATATTCAACCCATGTTGCAGCTTCTTCAAAATTTAATTGCAGTAAATGCTCTTTATAATATGGAGCATTATACCAAGTTATCATGGTATTTAATTGATCAAAACCTTTAGTAAGCAAACCAGCTTTATCCATATTAGAAAAACCTACAGGTCCTTCTATAGAGGTTAGTTGGTGTTTTTTACCATATTCAATTACTTTGTTTATTAAGGCTTTTGAAACTTCTAAATCATCAATAACATCGAACCATCCAAAACGAACTTTATTTTTTTTAAGATCTTTAATTTCTATCCAATTAGCTATTGCAGCAATACGACCAACAATTTTATTGTTTTTATAAGCTAAATAAAATTCAGCATTAGCATTATTATAAACAGGGTTCTCATTAGGTATTATAGCATTTAACTCTTCTTTAGTTATGGCTGGCACATAATAAGAATTGTTTTTATAAAGTGAATTAGGAAAATTTACAAACTGAGTAAACTCTTTTTTGGTTTGCACTTTAGTTATTGTAACCATATAATAATGCGATAGTATTCTGAAAAAAATAAGTAAACAAAAATAATAATAATAATTAGCTTATTTTATAATTGAAAAAGACTTAACTAAATTTTATAGTTAAGCCTTTTCAATTATAAATTACTCTTCTTCAATAACACTTTCTTTAGCCTTTTTTTTGGCTTCAGCCTTCGCTTTCTTTTTTGCTGCTTTAGCAGCTTTTTTCTCTTGCTTTAAACGATGTTTTTCTAAAGCTTTATCATCTTTTTCAGCATTTAATTTAGCCAACTCTTTGTCTATATCTTCAATGTTATCAGGAATAATAGAGTCCGGTTCACTTTCAATCTTATCAGCAGGAACAGTATCAGTAGTAGTTTTTACTTTTTTTCTTGCTTCTTTGGCTGCTTTTTTCTTTTGCCTTTTAATATCTCTAGCCGATTGCTCTGATTCTACTTCATTTAACAATGATGTTAATTCATCGTCAAGCTTTTTTTGTTGTTCTTGTTCTTTACGAGCTTTTTTAATTTCTCGTTTAGACATTTGACTAAGTTCTTCTTCAGTAAAAGGTTTATTAGTAAGAGGGTCTATTAAAGGCTCTTTACCTTTGTTTTTCTTTTTTGTTCTTTCTGCTATTTTTGCATCTAAAATAGCCTGCTCTTCAGGTGTTCTTTCTTTAACACTAATTTCATCTTTTTTAGATTCTAAGAATTCATCATCAGCAAAATCAGAAATTCTACCCCCCGTACCAAGTACTTTAGTTGTAGTTACAACAGTACTAGTAGTATCATTAGCTTTTCTTTTGGCTTCTTTCTTTAAACGTCTTTTCTGACCAATTTTTTGCCACCACTTTTTCTTTTTAGGTATAGTATTAGCTTCTTCTTCTCCTTCAAAAGAAACTTCTTCTTCTACCTCTTCATCAGCATAGTCCTCTAAATTAACCCCTTTGTATTTTCCAGTTAATACATCAGGTTCTAGTAAACCATCGGCAATATCTTTTTTAATTTGTTTTATGTCGTCTTCAATTTCTTTATTTTCAGGACTTAAAATTTGCTCGTCATCTTCAGGTTTTCGAAAATCGAACCTATAAGAAACTCCTACATTAGCAGTAAAAATATAAGGAGTGTTTTTTAAGTTAGTAGAAACACCTGCATCAAATTGCAAATTGTCATTAAATAAATAAGTACCTCCAGATCTTAGTATATGGTCTTTATATATTTTACTATTAGCATATTCATATTCTCCAAATACAGACCATTTATCTTTAAAATTGTAAGTTGTGGTTAATATAAAACGTAAGTCAGGAAATTCAGTAGCAATATCATCATAAACAATATTAGAAACGAAAACTAAATGTTTTGTCCAGTTGTTTTGAGCTGAAATAACTATTTTAGGACTTACACCACTTTGCGTTTCTGTAGCACGGTTATCGCTGTTATTTTGTACAGCAAAATCATTAGTTGTAGATTTAATATTAAGACCAACATAAGCAGATACAGCAGGAATTAATTTTTTAAAGCTAAACTTTCTATTTGCTTTCCAGCTTTTAATATTTACTTGGTGTATTTTATTATACTTATATGGGTCATAAATAAGATATTTTGCTCCTAAAGTATGTTTTGTAAAACCACTGTCTGTAAAAGAATTTGTATTACCAACAGTTTCAGAAACTTCATTATTAAGAAAACTACCTTCTAGGTTAAATTCTAACTGTTCTTTAAGTAAGCCAACTCTAAACAAGTATTCAAACTCAAACCCTCTGGTTCTATTATCAAAAATACGATGTCTTTGTCTACTATATTCTAAACCTGTTTCAATTTGAATTACATTTTTACCAACAGAAAAAGCACCCTGAGAAGCACCAGGTCTGTTTGTATTTATACTTTCAGTAAATTGAGAATATATATTGTTAGATGCCAAGATACTTATAAAAAGTATTAGCACATAAATTTTATGCATATTAATTAGCTTTATGCCAAATATAGCTGATTTTATCATTTTTTCTAAATACGGATTAATTAATCTGTCGAGTTCCTTATTTTTGGATTAAAAAATTGAGTTTACCATGAAAGTAATTTTAATACTTTTAGCTATATTTTTTGTGTTAAAGTTATTAACGAAATATTTAGGTCCGTTATTGCTTAAATATGTAGTAAATAAGTTAACAAAAAAGTTTAATGATCAATTTAATACTGCTCCGGGTTCTCAGGAAACTGAAAATAACCAAGTAAAAGTTGATCCAAAAAAACAAAAATCAAAAAAAACCGTTGGAGAATATATAGATTTTGAAGAAATCGATTAATTCTTAATAATTTCCAAACGGAAGTATTTCACCTTATACCTATTAAATTGAAAACAAAATTATCTAATATTTTACCTTACATTCTTGTAATTGTTGGGTTTATTGTTATTTCAGTAAGCTATTTTTTACCTGTATTAGAAGGGAAAAAAATATTGCAAAGCGATATTGTGCAATATATAGGTATGGCCAAACAACAAATTGACTTTCGAGAAAATACAGGAGAAGAAATGTATTGGACCGATCGTGCTTTTGGAGGGATGCCAACTTACCAATCAGGAGCTCTTTACCCAAATAATTATATAAAGAAAATAGATCGTTTGATTAGGTTTTTACCTAGACCTGCAGATTATCTGTTCTTATATTTTATAGGTTTTTTTGTGCTCCTAAAATGTTTTAAAGTTGATAATCTTTTAGCCTTTTTCGGAAGTTTAGCTTTTGGTTTTTCTACTTATTTTATAATAATTATAGGAGTAGGACACAATGCTAAGGCACATGCCATTGGGTATATGCCATTAGTTTTATCTGGTATTTTATTGGTTTACAACAATAAATACATAAAAGGAGGTTTGTTATTTAGTTTTGCGATGGCTTTAGAACTTGTAGCAAATCATTTTCAGATGACTTACTATCTAGGTTTGTTGTCAGTAATAGTAGCTGCTGTTTATTTAATTGAAGCGGTTAAACAAAAAACAATATCAAACTTTTTACAAGCTTCAGGAGTTTTAGTAATAGGTTTGTTTTTAGCACTAGCTTTAAATGCTACTTCTATTTTAGCAACTAAAGAATACAGCGATTTTTCTACAAGAGGAACTTCAGAAATTTCTATTTCTCCTAAAGGAGAAGTGCCACAGCGAAAAGGTTTAGATAAAGATTATATTTTAAGTTATAGTTATGGTTTTTTAGAATCTTTCAATTTAGCTATTCCAAGATTTATGGGTGGTTCTAGTTCAGAAAATGCAGGGGAAGATGCAAGTATTATAAACGAATTAGTACAATTAGGGTATCCTTATAACGAAGCTAAAAATGTAGCAAAATCTGCACCTACCTATTGGGGAGAACAGCCCTATGTAGGTGCTCCTGCCTATATAGGTATAGGCGTTATATTTTTATTTGTATTAGGTTTATTTACCGTTAAATCTAAAAAGAAATGGTGGATAGTTATAGCCTCTACTTTAGCATTAATGTTGTCTTGGGGAAAAAATATGGAATGGTTTTCAGAACTATTTATTAACTATTTTCCGTTATATAACAAATTTAGAGCGGTAACATCTATACAAGTAATTATTGAGTTGTGTTTGCCTATTTTAGCAATTTGGACTATTCATAAATTTGTTTCTCAAGAAGAAATAGAAGATGATAATAAGTTGCAAAACCTATATAAGTCAGTAGGAAT
Source organism: uncultured Flavobacteriaceae bacterium (assembly GCA_964545595.1). GTDB lineage: Bacteria > Bacteroidota > Bacteroidia > Flavobacteriales > Flavobacteriaceae > Aquimarina. The sequence goes on from CAZJGP010000065.1 coordinate 7,576, forward strand.
TGTAGGTGGTTTATTAGTGTTGTTTGTACTTTTTAAAAACACGTTATTTTCGTTTTCAAGCCCTAATGATGCACAAATAATTAAAAGTGCAGGAATGCGTTTTGTTACAGCATTAAGAGAAGATAGAGCAAGAATGTTAACTAGCGATACTTTACGTGGTTTGTTTTTTGTTTCCGCTATAGCGGGAAGCTTATGGTTGTTTTTAAAACAAAAAATATCTAAACAAATAACCGTAATTAGTATAGGTGTTTTGTTAGTAGTAGATTTAGTATTAGTAGATAAACGATATGTTACTAATGACGATTTTGTTTCCGCTAAACAAATGGATCAGCCGTATGTAGCTACTGCAGCCGATAAAAAAATTCAAGAAGATACCTCGCATTTTAGAGTTTACGATTTAACAGGTAATCCGTTTAATACAGCAAGAACTTCGTATTTTCATAATGCTGTTGGAGGTTACCATGGGGCTAAGCCTTCAAGAATACAAGATTTAGCAGATTTTTATATAGATCAAGGGTATCAGCCTGTATTAGATATGCTTAATGTTAAGTACTTTATTTTTGATGGAGAGCAAGGAGCACAAATACAACAAAATAAAACTGCTTTTGGTAATGCATGGTTTGTTAATAATATAGTTTTAGTAGATTCTGCTAATGACGAAATATTAGCACTAAAATCTGAAAACCTAAAGAAATCGGCTATTGTAAATAGAGCTAATGAAATTAGTAAAAAAGTTTTTCAAGTAGATTCTTTATCAAAAATAGAATTGGTAAAACATAAGCCTAATAGACAATTATTTAAGTCTAATAATAGTAATGATGCCTTTGCTGTATTTTCCGAAATGTGTTACAAAAAAGGGTGGAAAGCCTATATAGACGGAAACGAAACAACTATTATTAAAACTAATTATGCTTTACGAGGTATCGAGGTTCCTAAAGGAAAACATGAAATTGTTTTTGAATTTAAACCAGAGGTTATAAAAACAGGGAGCACAATTACATTAATAGCGTTTATAGTATTGTTAGGTTTATTTATTGCGGCAGTTGTTTATTGGAACAAGAAAGATAAATAGATTTGAAAAAAGTTTTAATTATATCATATTATTGGCCACCAGCAGGCGGACCAGGGGTACAACGTTGGTTAAAGTTTATAACCTATTTGCCTAAATTTGGTATAGAACCAATAATTTATATTCCAGAAAATCCTAGTTACCCAATATTAGACTCTAATTTAATTAATGAAGTTCCTGAAGGAGTTTCTATTTTAAAACAACCTATTTTTGAACCTTATAGTTTAGCTGTAAAAATAGGAGGGAAGTCTTCTAAAAAAATAAGTTCAGGCATTATACCTAAACAAGAAAAGCAATCTGTTATCCAAAAATTAATGTTGTGGATTCGTGGTAATATGTTTATACCTGATGCTCGCAAATTTTGGATAAAACCTTCTGTTAAATATCTTTCAAATGTTATAACAGAACAAAAAATAGATACTATAATAACAACAGGTCCGCCACATAGTATGCATTTAATTGGTTTAGGTTTAAAAAACCAATTAAATATTAATTGGTTGGCCGATTTTAGAGATCCTTGGACAAGTATTGGTTATCATAAAAAACTTAAGCTACATAAAAATTCTGCAAAAAAACATATTGCATTAGAGCAACAAGTTTTAGATACTGCTAATGAAATTATTGTAACTAGTAAAGGAACTTTTAATGAGTTTGTACAGAAGACAAATAAACCAATTACAATTATAACTAATGGTTTTGAACCTAATGTTAGTAAAAAAGAATTACCGCTTGATACTAAATTTAGTTTAGCACATATAGGTTCTTTATTATCGGAACGTAACCCTGTTATTTTATGGGAGGTTTTAAATGAATTAACTATTGAAAACACATCATTTGCTGCTAATTTTGAATTAAAATTAGCAGGAGTTGTTAGCGAAGTTGTAATGGAATCTATTATTAATAATGGACTAATAAAGTACGTTAATAATTTAGGATATGTTTCGCATAAAGTAGCACAAGAGTTACAGCAACAGTCACAAGTTTTATTGCTAATAGAAATAGATAGTAAAGAAACCCAAATGATAATACCTGGTAAGTTGTTTGAATACTTGCAATCAGGAAGACCAATTTTAAGTTTGGGGCCACCAAACGCCGATTTTTCTACTATTATTAAAGAAACCAATACAGGTTCATTTTTTAGATATACAGATAAACAGATTTTGAAAAATGAAATTATTAATTATTACAATCTATATTTAAAAGAAGAATTAAAAACTTCCCCTAAAGGAATAGAAAAATATACTAGAGAAAATTTAACAAAACAATTAGCCACAGTGCTTAATAAATATTAAATGGGAATTGTAGCTAAGCAGTCAATATTAAACACAATAATTACTTATGTAGGTTTTGGTTTTGGGGCTGTAAATACCTTGTTTTTATTTACCAATATTCTTTCAGAAGAAGATTATGGGGTTGTTTCTTATTTATTAGCATCTTCTAATTTATTATGGCCATTAATGGCTTTTGGAATGCAAAACACCTTGATAAAATTTTATCATTCGTATGCTACTGAACAAATGAAATCTAGAATTTTTAGCTGGATTTTATTAATGCCTTTATTAATGTTGTTAGTAATAGGTAGTGGCTATTTAATTTTCTACGATCAAATAATGGAACATTATTCGCAATCTAATGCCGTAATGAAATCTTATGTTTGGGTAATTATAGTTACTGGTTTTGCAAGCGCTTACTTTGAATTATTTTATGCTTGGGCAAAAGTGCATTTAAAAAGTGTAAAAGGTAATTTATTAAAAGAGATTTTCCATAGAATATGTATTTCAGCTCTGTTAATTGCTGTTTATTATGGTTTAGTAAGTTCTGTACAGTTTATATTTTCATTGGCAAGTATTTATTTATTGCGAACTATTTTTATGTTAATAGTTGCTTTTAATATTAAAAAGCCAATATTTAATTTAGGAAGTTTACCAAACTTAAATTCAATTTTAACCTATTCATTTTTAATACTAATAGCAGCAACGGTTTCTGTTTTTCTATTAGATTTAGATAAAATAATGATTGAAGATTTTATGCCAATTAGTAATGTTGCTATTTATAGTATATGCATTTATATGGCCTCGGTAATAGAAGTTCCAACAAGAGCAATACTACAAATAACGAATCCGTTAACAGCGCAATTACTTGCGAAAAATGATATTAAAGCACTTAGTAATTTAAATAAAAAAACAAGTTTAACAACTGTTATAGTAACCGTTTTAATAGGAGCTTTAGTAATATGTAATGTGCATTCTATGTTTGCAATGGTACCAAAACAATATGTATTGTATATTGAAATTGTACTACTAATTAGTTTTGTTAAATTATTTGATGCTAGTTTAGGTATTACTAACTCTATTTTATTTAACTCAGATAGTTATAAATGGATATTAGTTTTTGGTGTAGGAGTATTAGTGTTAGCTTATTTTTTAAACACTTTTTTAATTCCGGAGAAAGGGTTGGTAGGAGCTGCTTTTGCTACGTTTTTAGCATATTCTATCTATAATGTAGCAAAACTAGTTTTTGTATATGTAAAATTTAAAATACAACCGTTTGTAGTAAAATCTATAATAGCATGTTTGTTAGGTTTTGCTATTTCTTATTTGTTTTATAACTGGCAATTAATAAATATTCATCCTGTTCTACAAATAGGCATAAAGGGTATGCTAATAAGTATACTATATATAAGCTGTATTTATTTTTTAAAGCTTTCGCCAGAAATAAACACAGCTATTTTTAATTTTATAAAAAAGAGATAATTATAGATCGCTATCCTCTTAATTATCACTATTAAGTAGCACACTTGTTGTACCGTCTATAGTAATTGTTACAGTTTGTGTTGTATCATTGTTCTCATCGGTATTTGTACCAATTGTTAACGTGTCAATAAAAGTAGAAGTTCCTTCTCCGTCGCTGGTTAGAGTTAGATTATTAAGTTGAACAATGGTTTCAAAACCTGTGTTAAAAGAATTAGCTATGGTAATATCTGCCATAAATATTTGATCTGAAACTTCATTATCTAAATAGAAGAAAACACCATCATCAACATTATTCGGATTTCTAGGAGTATTGTTAATTTCAGAAACTTCAAATCTAGTTAATACACCATCATTATCATCATCATCATCTAAATGATCAGGTGTACCATCATTATCGGTATCCATAATTTCATTACTATCGTCAAGCTCATCTTCGGTTTTTACATTATCATTGTCATCATCTTCATCTAAATAGTCCGGAATTGTATCTCCGTCGGTATCTTGTTGTGTTCCATCTCCAAAACCTTCTTCTTCATTAGTAAGGCCATCACCATCATTATCTTCAGTAGATAAAGTATTAATAAGAGTAGTAATAGTTACGGTTCCTTCAATTCCTTGAGATTCTCTGTTAATAGGTTCGTTACTGGCAACTGCAGTACAAAAGAAGTCATCAATATCTACAATGTCATCTTCAAAATTAATATACCTTACTTCAGCTTGGCTATTAGATATAGACCCATCTGCAGCTATGTTAAAAGTTTCACTGTCTTCTTCTTCGCCATCGTATTCTCCATTAATACGAACAAAAATAACTTCAGAGTTGTCAGGATTATAATTAAAAAAGACAGTATCATCACTTTCTTCACTTGAACAAAATTCAATATCATCTTCGCTATCAAAATTAAATTCTGAAATTAAAATATCTCCATCATCGCATGATGTTAAAAATAAAAGCGAGAACAAAAAGCTTAGTTTAAAGAAGTTCATTTATGTAGTGTTATTAATTTGAGCTAAGTTCTAAAAAATAATAGTATTAACAACTTAATTAACGAAATGATATAAAAAAAATTACAAGAATTTTAAAGATAAAGATTGTTAAGAATAATATTGTATTGCTTAAAAAATATACCTTGCAAAAAACTTTTTTTTTGAGGCAGTATATAAAAGAATTTCCTACTAATTTAAAAATGGCTTTGCCTGTAATGTTAGGTCAAATAGGGCATGTTCTAGTAGGGTTAGTAGATAATATAATGGTTGGTAAGCTAGGGGCAAGCTCTTTAGCGGCGGTATCTTTAGGTAATGGATTGTTTTTTATAGCAATGTCTATAGCTATAGGTTTTTCATTTGCAATTACTCCTTTAGCGGCAGAAGCCGATGGACAAAAAAATATTGAAAAAGCAAAAACTTATTTTAAAAACGGAATACTTATTTGTTCTACAATAGGAGTGTTGCTTTATGTTTTGGTAAAAGTAGTTCAACCTTTTTTATCATTATTAAACCAACCAGCTGAGGTTGTAGAAATTGCAAATCCATATATTAATATTATAGCATATTCTTTGGTTCCATTTGCTATTTACCAGGCGGTTAAACAATTTTCAGATGGTATGTCGGCAACACGATATGCTATGTATGCAACTATAGCGGCTAATTTAATTAATGTACTGTTAAACTATATATTAATTTATGGTAAATGGGGCTTTCCTAGGTTAGAGGTTGAAGGGGCAGCATTAGGAACTTTAATTTCTAGGGTTTTTATGTTAGGGTTTCTTATTTTTTTATTAAAATATAGTAATAAGTTCTCGGTATATTTTAATGATTTTTTTAGTGAATTTTATAATAAAATAGCATTACAAAAATTATTAAAACTAGGTTTTCCTTCTGCATTACAAATGTTATTTGAGTTCGGAATTTTTACTTCTTCAATATTTTTATCAGGTACTTTAAATACAGAATCACAAGCAGCTAATCAAATAGCATTAAACCTGGCAACAATGACATTTATGGTTATTGTTGGTTTAGGTGTAACCTCTACAGTTAGAGTTGGTAATCAAATAGGAAAAAATAATTATAAAGAACTACAGCGTATAATGAAATCAATTTTCTTATTGGTTTTTATAATACAAACAGTTTTTGCTTTCGTATTTATTTTGTGTAAAGATTATTTGCCTTTATTTTATATAGATGATACTCAGGTAGTACATATAGCTTCTAATTTATTACTATTAGTAGCTTTATTTCAATTAAGTGATGGTTTTCAAGTAACCTTATTAGGAGCATTGCGTGGTATGCAAGATGTTAATGTACCTACCGTTTTATTATTTATAGCATATTGGTGTATTGGTTTTCCGGTAGCTTTCTTTTTTGGAAAAGAATACAACTTAGGTGCTATTGGTATTTGGGTAGGACTATTTGTGGGTTTAACAGTATCTAGTATGTTCTTGTTTTTTAGATATCGTTATTTGATTTCAAATAAATTAGATTAATTTTTTCTAAAAAAATAAAAGATAACTAATGTTTGTGTTATTCATCGAACATCTTATTTAAGATTTTTTTAAAAAGATATCAGCTATTTATGGTTGTTTTAAATTTATAAATAGGTAGTAATAATATCTATTACTGTCTAAATAATTACAATTAGTAATATTTATTTAAACACTGATAAGTATGTATGGTAACTTAGAATTATCTGATGTTAGATCTATTATAGATAAATTAATGTTATTTATTATGATACTCCCAATCC
>CAZJGP010000066.1:0-16666 GCA_964545595.1 uncultured Flavobacteriaceae bacterium
AATTAAAAATGAAAGAAACTGTAAATAAACAAGGTATAAACCATAATGGTATCCCCCAATCCATATAATTCCTTCCACCTTGAGCACTAATAACTCCAATAAAATTATTGGTAGGAGTATAACTTAAACTATCACTCCCATTAAAGCTCCTATTAACAAAAAACCAAAAAAGATATAATAGAATAGCCCATACATAATATGGAATAATTAAAGTCTTAAATTTTCTAATTACTGTTTCTTTAAAACTTCTGTTTTCATTATAAAATATACCAGAAATAAAAAAAAACATATGAACATGAAACGTATATATGTACTGGTTTAAAAAAGAATTATTGTGTGAATAAATTACAAGAATTATTGAAAATCCTTTTGCACTATCCAACCAAATTTTTCTTTTATCTAAATTATCCATAATCTATCTAATATTAAATAAGCTTAATATTAAGTAATAAATACTATCGGTATTTAAGTTTTGTTTCTTTAAATCTTCTAAACTTTTAACCTTATCCGGGTATTTTAATTTAAAAGAATCTGAATACCAAACCATAAAAGCCGGATTAGCTACATACTTAGATTTATGACCATGAAGCCATTTACCATCTTCTCCTAACGATTCACCATGATCTGATACATAGATTACAATAGAAGGTTTACTATAGTTTAAATGTGCTTTAATTACTTCATCAATAAAATAATCTAAATACAAAATAGTATTATCATAAGAGTTGATAATACTTTGTTTACTTAATGAAGGAAAATATTTAGAATCTATAACTGGTACATATTTTCTAAAATTATCCGGATATCTTTTTTCATACCACCAATGGCTACCTACCATATGTAAAGTAGTCATAGAATTTTTACCTTCATTTAAAACTAATTCTTCTTTTAAATAAGGAATTAGTGCTTCATCTTTAGCTTTATTATAACTATAAGTTGATTTCCATTTATCAATAATAACAAGCTTTTTATTGCTAGTTCCTATTGATTTATAACTGCTTTCTAAGTGTTGATTACCTATCCACGAAGTATTAATTTTTGCTTTATTTAAAACATCAAATACCGACCTAAAATTAGTGTTTATACTATCAAAAATACTTTTATTAGTAAATAATTGAGGTACACTTTGAGATGTTAATACCTTGTTAGTATATAAATTAGGATAGCTAATAAAGTTAGTTTTTAACTTAGACAAATTAGGTGTAGTTGCCCTATGGTAACCGTTTATAGCTAAATGATCAGCTCTAACTGTTTCTCCTAAAATAAAGGTAACTTGAATATTATCTTTTAACGATGATTCTATATTTAAATCACTTACGTCTTCTAAAGACAAATCGTTAAGTGTAAAGTATTCATAAAAACTAAAAAACAACTGATAAGGTAATTTTACCTTAAAAGTATTTGGTTTTTTATTTTCTACTACAAAAAATAAAGAGACTAGTAATAAAGAAAAAACGAGTGAAAAAACATTAAATTTTTCACTCGTTTTATTAAATAAAAATAATATTAATTTTAAGCAACCTACTAAAATTAATAGGTAAACAATAAAATGAATACTTATTAAATCGGTTATAAGTTCTGGTTCTGTTTGTAAAGAAGCTTCAATTATAAAAGGAGAAATTGATATATCTAAACTATAAACCCAATAAGCTACTATTCCTAAAAAAAGATATAAAGAAGAAAATACATATTTAAAAATAAACTTATTTAAACTTAACAAATAAATAAAACCAGCTACTGAACATTGCAATAATATTAAGTGGCTTAGGTAAAGTATAATTCCTTTTCCTGTTAAAGGAATATGAATATAAGAGGATAATGTAACCGTAAAAACAAATATAAAATTTGTTACTAAATGGAATAAAAAATTATCAAAATATCTATATCCTCTTATTTTTTTATACATAAAACTTACCCACTTCGTTAGCTTCTGTTTTTAATAATTCGTTATCATCTTCCATTCCGGCTTCAATAAAATTCCAAGCATCATCGGTCATTGAACCTTCTCCTTTTAAATATTCACCAAGAATTAACATTGCAGCAATTCTTGTTCCTACTTTCTTTTTAGCAGTATTAAATAATGGTAATAATTCTTCGTAACTAACATTAGAAGCTAATTCTATTATTTTAGCTTTAGTAGCTAATTGTTTTTCTTCAGGTAGATTAGTATATTTTTTTCCTAATTTCTGAATTTCATTAATAGCTTTTTTTGGTGGTGCTCCTGCCCCACTTTGTTTATTTTTTTGTGGTTGATTGTTATTTTCTTGTTTAGGTTTTTGTTTAGCCCAACTATCTTTTAAACCAACCGTTTTATTAAAAACTAATGCTTCCGCAGAAGTATCTAAATCTAAAGTGAAATAACCTAAACGCTGAAACTGAAAATGTTGCCCTACTGTTGCTTCTTGTAAAAAAGGTTCTACAAAAGCCTTAACTGTATGTAAAGAATCTTTATTTAAAAATTCCATAAAGCTTTTTTCTTTATGAGAATCTGGAGCTTCATTTGTAAATAAACGATCATAAACTCTAACTTCAGCAGGTACAGCGTGTGCTATAGAAACCCAATGTAAAGTCCCTTTTACTTTACGTAAAGAAGCCTCAGTACCACTACCCGACTTACTTTCAGGATCATAAGTACAATGTATTTCAGTAATATTACCTTCAGCATCTTTAATAACCGATTCTCCTTTAATAATATAAGCGCTTTTTAAGCGTACTTCTTTACCTAAGGTAAGTCTAAAATACTTACTATTAGCTTCCTCTTTAAAATCTTCTCTTTCTATGTATAATTCGCGTGAAAAAGGTACTTGATGTGTACCAGAATTAGCATCTTCAGGATTGTTTTCTGCTTCTAATTGTTCAACTTCCCCTTCAGGGTAATTAATAATAACTAATTTAACAGGATCTAAAACCCCCATTACTCTAGTTGCTGTTTTATTTAAATCTTCACGAATACAAAATTCTAAAAGTGATAATTCAATAATATTTTCACGCTTAGCAACTCCTACAGTTTCTACAAACTTTCTTATTGCAGCAGCTGTATACCCTCTTCTTCTTAAACCAGAAATTGTTGGCATACGTGGATCATCCCAACCAGAAACTACTTTATCGTTTACTAATTGCAATAATTTACGCTTACTCATGACCGTATAATCAAGATTTAAACGGGCAAATTCGCGTTGTTTTGGTAAAGTATGGTTCGTTTCAATTTGATCTAAAAACCATTCATATAATTCTCTATGTGGTTTAAACTCTAAAGAACACAATGAATGTGTAATTTCTTCTAGATAATCACTTTCACCATGGGTCCAATCGTACATTGGGTAAATGCACCAATCATTACCTGTTCTATGGTGCTCTTTATGCATTATACGGTACATCATAGGATCACGCATTAGCATATTTGTATGTGCCATATCAATTTTAGCACGTAAAATATGTGTTCCATCTGCATGTTTACCAGCCTTCATTTCAGCAAATAGTTCTAAATTTTCTTCTACAGATCTATTTCTATAAGGTCCATCAATACCAGGTTTGGTTGGTGTTCCTTTTTGTTCGGCAATAGCTTCACTAGTTTGCGAATCTACATAAGCTTTACCTTTTTTTATTAATTCTACAGCCCAATCATGTAACTGCTGAAAATAATTTGAAGAATAACATTCTTTATCCCACTTATAACCTAACCAAGCAACATCTTTTTTTATAGCATCTACATACTCTTGTTCTTCTTTGGCAGGATTAGTATCATCGAAACGTAAATTTACAGGTGCATTATATTTTTCCCCTAAACCAAAACTTATTCCAATAGCTTTTGTATGGCCAATATGTAAATATCCATTTGGTTCTGGTGGAAAACGAAAACGAAGACTATCCTTAGAATATCCTTCTTTTAAATCATTTTCTATTATTTGTTCTAAAAAATTTAGTGACTTGTAATCTGAATCCATGCTTATACAGTATAAAGATGTAAAGTTAATATAATATTAAAATATGTACTTCTATTTACTGATAATAACTTTTTACTAGTTAAACTAAATTAGTAATGTTAATTTCGCGATGTACTAAAAAAATAATACTATACACCCTAAAATTATGAAACTAAGATTAATTATTATTATGCTATTATTTAGCACAATTAGTTTTGCTCAAAATACACAAAACCTTTTAAAAGAAAACGGTCGTAAAGGAAAATTATACTTTTATTGGGGTTGGAATAGATCAACTTATTCTAATTCAGATATTAAATTTAAAGGAAACGGTTATAAATTTACTTTAAAAAATGTAAAAGCTAAAGATAGACAAAATAGCTTTTCAGCAAATAAGTTTCTAAATCCTGGGAATTTAACTATACCTCAATATAATTTTAGAGTTGGTTATTATTTAACTAATAACTGGGATATTTCATTTGGAATTGATCATATGAAATATGTTGTTCAACAAGGTAGTACAGCTCAAATTACTGGTAATATTAATGTCGGAAGTGAATTTGATGGTGTATTTGATGGTGAAGATATATTAATTCAAGAAGGGTTTTTAGAACTTGAACATACAGACGGTTTAAATTATGTTAATGTAGACTTAAGACATAGTAACAAAATTTTCAATACAAAAATAGTAAACCTTGATTTTACTAAAGGTTTTGGAGGTGGTTTTCTATACCCAAGAACTGATGCAACTTTATTAAATAATGAACGAAACGATAAATTTAATGTAGCAGGATATGGAATAAGTGCTGTTGCTGGTTTAAATCTAACTTTCTTCAAACGCTTTTTTATACAATCAGAATTAAAAACAGGTTTTATTGATTTACCTAACGTTAAAACAACAAACTCTAATAGTGATAGTGCTAGTCAAAATTTCTTTTTCTTTCAAAGAAACATAGTATTTGGAGGTATCTTTAATTTGACAAAAGCTTCAAAAATTAAAAATAATAAGAAATAGTATTAATAATTAATTACACACTATGGGAATTATACGTTTACATAATATAAGGATTCATTCAAACCATGGCTGTTTAGTAGAAGAGTCTAAAATAGGTTCTGACTATCGTGTAGATTTAACCATAACTGCTAATTTAAACAAGTCAGCACAATCTGATGAATTAAGTGATACAGTAGATTATGTACACTTAAACTTAATTGTAACTGAAGAAATGGCTATTCGTTCAAAATTATTAGAACATGTAGCTGAACGTATCTTAAATAGAATATTTAAAGAACTTATTATTGTTACAGAAGCTACAGTAGCAGTTTCTAAAATAAACCCTCCAATTGGTGGCGATGTTGAAATGGTAACAATAGAACGCACTAAAAAAAGATAGAGTAAATTACATAGCTAATAAGCTATTTTAAGGTTAAAATATATTTTGTATATTTTTTATGCAGAAATTACTATAAAATTATACTATATTTGCCGAACCTTAAAAGGTGTCGTGGCCGAGCGGCTAGGCAGTGGTCTGCAACACCATCTACAGCGGTTCGAATCCGCTCGACACCTCAAAAAAAGCCCAAGTAAATAATTTACTTGGGCTTTTTGTCTTTTTTAAAGTAATGATTAAAATGCTTATCTATTACTTATAGCATTATTATTTTTTGCTTTTAAAGCTGAATATTTTGAAGTTAAATAATCAAAATCTTTAGTAAGTTTATTAGTTATATGTATTATAAACTATATTTAAAGAAGCTTTAATTGATAAAAATTTTTCATGTTGTAAGTATTTTAATCTTAATTTTATATTAAGTAATCATAAATACAAAGATAGTTTCAACTTACATAAATCATTAATAAACAGTATATTAGCTTAAATATGTTAAAATAATAATTAAGTGTTATTTTTTTAATAAAAAATAACAGAATGTAGGTTGTACTTTAAGATTTATTCTTACAATACAACTTATTTTAAGGTATAAAATACTTAGAATTATAAAATAGATAAAAGAATATTAAAATAGATTAAATGTTACATAGTTTTCTGAACATTTTCTATTTCGTTTTTAATTTTATCAACACTTTTAGGAAAGAGACCTTTACTTAATAATACGCATCCAAAAATGATCATTAGAATACTAACAAAACGTTTCATTAGATAAATACGCTTATTTGTTAATTTTTTACGTAATGTTTTAGCTAGTAAAATTTTAAATATATCTATTATAAAGTAAACTAGTAATACAACACTAAAAAATGAAATAATTCTATTACTATCCATTTCTAACTGGGGTCCAATAGTTATTATTATTGTTAGCCAAAACCCTAATACACCTACATTTATAAAATTTAATAAAAAACCTTTTAAGAATAAAGCAAAGTAATTATGCTTATTAATAAGTTCTACTGATATATTACGCTTAGAAGAAAAGTCCCTTTTATCTTTTATAATAGATATAATACCATAAGCTGTTAATAAACCACCACCAAAAATAAATAATGCAGGATCGTCTTGTATTTTTTCTAATAATTGATTGGTACTAAAATAAGCTATAACAATAAAAAAAGCATCGGCAGCAATAGCACCCAAATCTAGAGCAATAGCTGCTCTAAAACCTTTTAATGCAGCAGTTTCAAGTACAACAAAAAAAATTGGACCTAATAAAAGAGCTAATAAAAACCCAATAGGTAATGCCGCTTGCAAATCAATTAATTGCATAACTATAATTAATATGTTAGGTAGTATATACTAATTTTTCTTGTTCATTAGGGTTAACAATAGTAAAATCTAAATGACGCCTTACTAAGTCTGCATTTTTAACACGAACTGAAACTGTATCGCCTAACACATATTCGTTACCTGTTTGTTTACCTACAACTGCATATTTTTCTTGATCAAAAATATAATGATCATCTGATAAATCACGTAAACGAATCATTCCCTCACATTTATTTTCTGTAATTTCAACATAAATACCCCATTCGGTTACCCCTGAAATTACTCCAATGAAAGTTTCATTTTTATGATCTTGCATGAATTTAATTTGCATAAATTTAATTGAATCACGTTCGGCGCTTGCTGCTAAACCTTCTCTTTCACTACTATGTTTACATTTAATTTCAAACTCTTCTTCGCTAGCAGTTGCACCACCATCTAAATAATGTTGTAATAACCTATGCGCCATAACATCAGGGTATCTTCGAATAGGCGATGTAAAATGTGAATAATAGTCAAATGATAAACCGTAATGCCCTATATTTTCAGTAGTATAAATGGCTTTACTCATGGTTCTGATAGCTAAAGTATCTACCATGTTTTGTTCTTTTTTACCCTTTACATCTTCTAATAATTTATTTAATGAACTAGTAACTGTTTTTTTGTTCATTAAATTTAAACTGTGGCCAAACTGAGAAATAACATTTTGTAATGAAGCTAATTTTTCTTCATTAGGTTCATCGTGCACACGGTAAATAAATGTTTTTTTAGGATTTTGCTTTCCAATGAATTCTGATACTTTTTTATTAGCAAGTAACATAAACTCTTCAATAAGCTTATTAGCGTCTTTAGAAATCTTAAAAAACACTCCTATAGGCTCATTTTTATCATTTAAGTCAAACTTAACTTCAGTCTTATCAAAAGATAATGCTCCTTCATCCATTCGAGCTGCACGCATTATTTTGGCTAACTCGTCTAATTTTAAAATAGCATCGGCTATTGGTTGTGGTGTATTATACGCTTCACCCGTAAGGGAAATACTAGCAGGAATTAAATTAGTACCTGTTTCAATAACTTGTTGTGCTTCTTCATAAGCATAACGAGCATCTGAATAGGTTACGGTTCTACCAAACCATTCATTAACAATTTCGGCTTTGTTATTAATTTCAAATACTACTGAAAATGTATATTTTTCTTCATTAGGTCGTAATGAACAAGCATTATTTGATAATATTTCAGGTAACATTGGTACTACCCTATCTACTAAATAAACTGATGTTGCTCTTTCGTAAGCCTCATCGTCTAAAATTGTTCCTGGTTGTAAATAATGAGAAACATCTGCAATATGAACTCCTACTTCATAATTTCCATTTTCTAAAACTTCAAATGATAAAGCATCATCAAAATCTTTAGCATCTTTAGGATCAATAGTAAAAGTTAGCGTTTTACGCATATCGCGTCTTTTAGCTATTTCTTCTTCTTGAATAGAAGTATCAATTCCATTAGCATATTCTTCAATATTTTTAGGGAATTCAAAAGGTAAACCATATTGCACTAAAATGGCATGAATTTCAGTTTCGTGTTCACCTGGCATTCCTAAAATTTCTTTAATAGTTCCAAAAGGAGAATCTGCTTTTTCAGGCCAATCATCCATTTCAACTAAAACTAACTCACCATCTTTAGCTTTACCAATACGATCTTTAGGTATAAAAAAGTCGGTATACATTTTAGGATCTTGGCAACGAACAAAAGCAAATCTTTCTTTTATTTCTATAGTACCAACAAATTCAGTTCGTTTACGCTCAATTATTTTAGTTATTTCTCCTTCATTTTTTCCTTGACGTCTTCTTCGGTATACGTAAACTTGTACTTCGTCTCCATGTAAAGCTTTATTTAAACTTGAATTAGGTATAAAAATATCGTCTTCTAAATCTTCAACAATAATATAAGCATGGCCTTTACTAGTAATATCAACAATACCGGTATAAGTATCATTAGCAGCAGATTTTATAGAGAATTTTCCACGTTCAGATTCTTCTATTTTACTCATTGCAGCCAATTTTGCCAAGTTTTTGATAACTTGATTACGGCTACTAGCATCATTTAAATTTAACTTAGCACAAACTTGTTTGTAATTAAGTTTTTGCCCAGTATTTTTATTAAATATTCTAAGAATTTTAACGGATAAATTTTCTACGTTTTTTTTTCCTTTCTTCTGACTATTACTTCTTCTTCCCATGAATTCCTACTACTGAATTTCTATAAAAATACAGTTATTCTTTTTAGTTTAAGTTAATTGTAAGTAATACTTCAATTAAAACTAATTTAAGTTACATAAAATCAATAACTTAACTTAATTAATGTTATTTTAAAAAAGTGTAAATTGAAAGATAATTTTTATTTAAAATAATGAAAGACTTTACTCCTATTGCTAAATTCACTTATGAATACGAATATTCAGTACTACGATTATTATTAGAACAAGCTCAAATTCAATTCTTTTTTAAAAATGAAACCATGATAGGTATGGTTCCTTTTTATTCAAATGCACTAGGC
The DNA here is from genome assembly GCA_964545595.1 of uncultured Flavobacteriaceae bacterium. Classification (GTDB taxonomy): domain Bacteria; phylum Bacteroidota; class Bacteroidia; order Flavobacteriales; family Flavobacteriaceae; genus Aquimarina. The sequence continues at coordinate 9,197 of CAZJGP010000066.1, forward strand.
GGAATTACATTATTAGTACATGAAAATGATAAAGAACAAGCTGAAAAAATAATAGAAGAATTCAACGATCAAGCTCATTTACGTATAGTTTAAAACTCCAAAAAAAATTCACTTACGTGAAATAAAAACTAGTTTTCTTTACACAGTTCTAAAACAAAGAAAATCTTTCCAATACATAAAATCTAAATTCCTAAAAGAATAATTTTTTAAAAAATTTAAATTCAATTTAAACTTAACTTTTAATCTTACTTCTATTTTTTATAGTTATTCACACTATTAATAATATACTTTTTTTCTTTTTTAAAATTTAAAATAAAACTGATTATTATTATTGCTTGTTAATAGCGGTATAACTTTAAATGATTTTTTTAGGAATTTAAGTTAATAGTACGAATTAAACAGTAATTAACAAGTTATTACTATCTTAAACACTTGTAAAACAAGGGTAATATAAATGTTATTAACAACTGTTTATAAACTAAATTAATACTTATTTTATTAAAAAGTTTCTATTTTTTAAGTGTTAAAAACCCCTATTTTTAAAATTGATAACTAGAAGAATTTTTATGAAACAAAAATTTGGTTTGTATTAGCTGTTCGCTGTATTGTAAATTAAATTTTAAAAAACAAATTTAGTTTTTCAAGTTATTCACAATTTACACACACAAGCTATTAACTGTAATTTGTAGTTATTAACATTTATTAATATTAAAGGCCTAATTTGTTTACAAACTAAGTTAAAATACTGTAAATAAAACTATTATAGTATATAATGTTAAATTAAGCTATGAATTTTATATGTAATAACCTATTAATTAAGTGAGTGGCTTACTTAAGAAAGGTTTTTATAAATTTATAAGTGTATTTATTATAGTTTAGTCAATATATTATTTCTGAAAATTAAAAACCACTAACTTTGTAATTCAATTAAACAATTCCCGATGAAAATAGCAATAGGAAATGACCATGCAGGTACTGATTATAAGTTTTCAATTATTAAGCATTTAGAAGCTTTAGGGCATCAAGTAGTAAATGTAGGTACTGATGGAGATAGTAGTGTAGACTATCCTGATTTTGCTCATGAAGTAGCAAAAAAAGTTAATAACGCCGATGTTGATTTTGGTATTTTAATTTGTGGTAGTGCAAATGGTGTTTGTATGACTGCTAATAAGTATGAAAATGTTCGTGCTGGTTTATGTTGGAATGAAGAAATTGCTGAAGTAGTTCGTTTACATAATAATGCAAATATATTAGGTATTCCTGCGCGTTTTACTGCTGAAAAACAAGCTTTAGGTATGGTAGATACTTTTTTAAATACGGCATTTGAAGGAGGAAGACATCAAGGACGTATAGATAAAATAAAGTGCTAATGTATTGCATTTATAAAAAATAAAAAAAGCCTCTTAATAAGAATTATTAAGAGGCTTTTTTAGGAAATTTATTTAAAGAATTACTTTCCTAAAATTTTATTATACCTATCATTATTAGCTAAAATAATTTTTGCTTCTTTTATTTCGTCACTATTTAAAACATCGTATTTATATTTTCCTTCTACATAAAAATAACGTTTTAAAATTTCGTTAGTTAATAACTGTTTAATTTCTTTAGATTGTTTATCTAAAGCTTTAGTTTTTGAAGTTTGTATACTATTTAATAAGGATTCATATTCATTTTTAATATCTCCTTCTAAAGCCTCTTTTTCAGCATATTTAAATGCTTTTTCTAATGTTTTTTCAGTTTTAGTTTCGTAATTAAAATCTGTTTTATCTAAATAGCTTAAAAAGTCTTTATAATCATTTTCAGAAAAATGAAATTTACTAATATCTGTAATATCATGTTTGTAATAAAAATTAGTAGCATAATCGAAAATAGCTTTTTTCTTTAATAAAAAAGAAGCTGTACTACTACGTTTAGCTACTTCAATTTCAATATCGGGTAATACACCACCACCATCAAAAACAGCTCTGTCTGAATTTAATGTTCTAAATTCTTTATAATCAATATCTTTAGTTCTAACAGCTTTATTATCTTTATCTCTATGCCAATAGTCTAAAGCTTGTATACAACGACCAGATGGTATAAAATAACGCGACGTTGTTACTTTAAGTAAGGTATTATATTTTAATTTTTTGGTGCTTTGCACCAAACCTTTTCCAAAACTACGAGCACCAATAACTACTCCACGATCTAAATCTTGAATAACACCCGAAACAATTTCACTAGCAGAAGCACTACGACCATTAACTAAAACGGCTAAAGGAATATTTAAATCTATTGGTTCTTTTTTAGTTTTATATACTTTTTTATAAGAGTCAACAACAGATTCAGTGTGTACTATTTTTTGTCCTTTTTCTATAAAAATATTACATACGTTAACAGCTTCTGTTAATAAACCACCCGGATTACCTCGAAGATCTAAAATAACTTTATCTGCACCACGAGCTTTCAATTCTTTTAAAGCAGCAATAGTTTGCGAAGATGCTTTTTTATTAAATTTTCTTAATACTATATAAGCTGTATTATCATCTAACAAATCATAAAAGGGTACAGCATCAACATCAATTTTACTTCTAGTTACACTAGCATTTTGAGTTTTACCTTGTCGTTTAAAAGTAATATTTACATTAGTACCTGTTTCTCCTTTTAGTAAATCTTTAGCTTCACCTTTAAAATCCGAAATTAAAATATCATCAATTTTAATAATTTCATCACCAGCCTTTAGACCACTTTTATCTGCAGGAAAACCTTTATAAGGTTCCGCTATATACAAACGGTCTTCATAAGTATGTATAGCAGAACCAATACCAGTATATTGACCACTATTTCTTATTTTAGAAGCTTCAATATCTTGTTCTGTCCAAAATTTAGTATACGGGTCTAATTTTTTGGTAATAGCTTTTATAGCTGTATCCATTAACTCTGCCGGGTTAGTTTTATCTACATAATTTTGATTTAGTTTATTATAGAAAGAAACAAAAACTTCAATTTGTTTACTTATTTCAAAACCATTAGATGCAGTAAAACTGGACGTAGTAAAACCAAGAATGGCAATACTACTTATGGCTAATATTGTACGTTTCATATATTGTAAAATTACTTTCGAGCAGCATATTTATGTGCAATTTTTTGCATCGATTTTTCTATATCAATATATCTTGGCATTGTTTTACCAATGTATATGAACATGTATAGAAATTGCTGTTGTTCAGATAAAGTAAAAAGATACTTATTTTTTCTGAAATATTCTCGTAATAAACGTTTAATACGGTTACGATCAACCGCATGCTTAAAATTTCGTTTACTAACTGAAAAACCTACTTTAAAAGGAGTATCTAAATTATTATCTATTTTATAAATTAATAATAATGGGAAAGCCTTAACTGATTGTCCAGATTCGAACAATTGGCCAATACTTTTTTTACTCTTTAATTTTAGGGGAGTGCCTAGTTTTTCATTCATACTAAACAAAGGTACAAATTTGATGGGAGCACTATAATGTACTAAAAGTGTTTTCCTTTATTCTTTAGTATCTTCTTTGTTAAATTCTTTCATTATTTTAGGAAGAACAAGAGGAGCAAATTTGGCAACTTTACTATAAAGAATAGATTTATTAATAGTTTCTTTATTTATAATATTTAGGTTTTTATTTAAAGGACCAACAAACATTATAACAGTACTAACAATAAAAGCAATTTTTAAAAAGCCAAAGACAGCACCTAATATTTTATTTACTAAACCTAAAGCAGCAAAATTTGCAATTTTAGTTAACACTTTACCAAGCAATGAAATTGCAATTAGTATGGCAACAAAAGTTAAAGCAAATGCTGTTAGTTTAATATATTGAGGTTCCCAACTTACAGTTTTAGTTAAGTAATCGCCAATATAATTTGAAAAATGTGTTGCTCCATAAATGGCAGCAATAATAGCTATTAAAGATGCAAGCTCTACAAAAAGACCTTTCATAACTCCTTTTACTAATCCGTAAAGAAGCAATACACCTAAAATAATATCTAAATAATTCATTAAAATAAAATTTAATATAAACGAACTCCTAAACTACTTAAAATTTATTACTTTCTATAAAAGAGAATTTTAAAAAATGTTGTTTTTTAATTTTAACTAAAACTATTTTTTTATAAAACACTGATTTTAAGATGATTATTAATATTAGTTTTTAGTTTTACATTCTTTTTTAATTAAAAATAATGTAATTTTTATAGGTTATTTTAAATAAAATCAATCGTTAAGTAATCAAAAAAGACACTTTAACTGTTAAAGTGTATGTTACAACTTATATTTTTAACGAAAACGTTGTAGTTATGAATCTAACTATTTAGATTTGCAGAACTAATTAATTAAAAGCCCCCGCTCAATTATGAATAGTAATTTATTTACAATTAAAAATTTAATCACATTAACATTGTCATCAAGTTTACTTTTTAGTTGTTCACCTGACGAAACAGATTTAGAAACAACGAATGAATTAACAACTTTTATTTCAAGTAACTTATCAAGTAAATCAGAAAAATTATCAATTTCTAGTTACTCAGCATCTACTGCTCACAATAAGTATCCAGTATCTAATGCGTTTGACAATAATTTAAACACTCGTTGGACAGGTAATGGAACATCTTCTTCAATATATATTGATTTAGGAAATTCGACTAGTGTAGATTACGTAAATATAGCTTTTAGAGGTGGAAATACTAGAAGTTATGAATTTACTTATTGGATAAGTTCTGATAATTCATCTTGGACATATGTTCAGAAAAAAACTTCTTCAGGAAACACATCTGATTATGAAACATTTGATTTGACAAATAATTCATCTAGATACATTAGATTTAAATTTCAAGGAAGCTCAGTTGACAACTGGAATAATGTTTCGGAATTAAAAGTATTTGGAACACCTTCACAAACTTCTAGTGAAAGTTTTATTAGTACAAATGATGGGTCATTTACATTAGATGATTTTCAAATTGAATCAAGTTCTCATTTAAGTAGTGATACTGATAAAACAACAACAAGTTACGATGCCGATGATGCATCAGTATTTGGAGATTGGTATGAATTATTAGGTGGAGATTACTATTTAAAAAGTGCTAGTTACGATGATAAGAGAACTGAATATAAAGAAGCAAGTGGAAATGAAGCTTCTTTAGAAGCGGATAGAGTTTTAAAGTATGAAGCTGAGGTAAATGATATACCAAGCCATGGTGTAACAATTGCACAATTACACAATAGAGGAGATGGTGTAAAAAGACCATTTGTAAGAGTTTATATTGAAGAAGGTAAAATACATGTTAAAGAAACAACGAATGATTTAACAAACTCTAGTGGTCAATGGGATGATGCCGTTGAAGGACCAAGTTATACTGAAGGATCAAAATTTAAAGTACAACTTACTGTAAGTAATGGAAAGCTTAATGTAAAAGTAGAAACAACTAGTGGAACATTAGATCAAGATTTTACACCCGATGTAACAAATAGCGTTTATGATGACAGCTATTACTTTAAAGGTGGTGTTTACACAGAAGGTGATGATAAAGAACCTATTATAAGATTTTACAGTTTTGAAAAAGAGTAATTACCAACTATTTTTTATAAGAAAGCCAGAGATATTAACTCTGGCTTTTTTTGTTTTATAAATTTTAAGATTAATAATCTTCACTGATAGTATTATCGTTAAGTGTTTTTATAAAAGCAATCAATTCACTTATTTCTTTTTCAGATAAATCTAAATTATCAAAAGGTAAAGTTTGATGATCAAGACCTTGAAAGCCTAAACCAACACCGCCGCCAAGATTATAAAAGTTCATTACTTCTTCTAATGTATTATAAACTCCATTATGCATATAAGGTGCCGTAAGCGCAGCATTACGAATTGTTGGGGTTTTGAACATACCTTTATGAATATTTTCACCAAAAACAGTATAAAAGCCTACATCACCATCTAATTTTTTGTTATTTGGTTTTTCTGGTACACCAATTACTTCTTTTTCAGTTTCCGTAAAGAAAGGAGGAACTGTTCCGTTAGTTAAAGGTATAAAATGACAGGTAGCACATAATGCTTTTCCCATAAATAAATTAAATCCATTTTTTTCAGTTTCGGTATAAGTATCTTCCTCTCCTCTAATATTTTTATCAAATTTAGAGTTGAAACTATTTAATGTTGAAATGTATGCCGCTATGGCTGAAATAGTTTCTTTGTTGTGATTAGGTATTTTTCCGAAAACTTTTTTGAAATCTTTTATATAAGTAGAGTCTTTTAATATTTCAGTTGAAAACTTATGTATTTCCGAGTTAAATTCAGATTTATTTTTAAACACCGTTTTTATTTGAGCATTTAATGTTGAAGTTCGTCCATCCCAAAAGAATGCCTTTTGATAAACAGTATTTAAAAGTGTAGGAGTATTTCTTTTGGCAGGTCTACCTAAGTTGTCTACAGGAAATTTTGATCCGTCAGTATATGCTAATTTTGGATTATGACAAGTAACACAAGCCATCTTTCCACTTTTAGAAAGCTTTTTATCATTAAATAACTTTTTACCAAGTGCTATTAAGTCATTAGAAGGATCTTTAGTATTGGGACCTAAAAAATAATTTACATCAAAGCTACCTTTTTCAAAAAAGGTAGGAGCATTAAAATTAAAAGGGCTTCTAGTTTTTCCGTCCCACAAACCAGTTTCTTTTCTAATAGATACCCAGTTTCTTGTTAAGGGGTTTAAGTAATCTCTTATGTATGTGTATTGATCAAAATTTTCAAAATTAGGATTTTCTTTAGCAAAGAAAATAGCTTTGTTTATATTATCAATAAAGCTAGTGTTTAGATTATTATTCTTACTTATTATTAATTTTTGAATACTGTTTTCATAGACATACTTTAAACTTTCTAGAGATACTACAGTTTCTGTAATACTTAAACCACTAACAGGAGTATCAAACCCAGCCATTGCTAAGCTTACTATGCGCATTAATTGCTGGTGCGTTGCAATAAAAAAACGTTTGGGGTTTAGTTCGTGTTTTCCAATGCCTTTTTTTAAGTTGTTTATAAAGCCTTTTACGACCTTTATTTCACTATAAAAATCATCTAGATTATCGGTACCTTCATAAATAGTTTCTTCTAATTTTTGTAAACCTATAGGAGCAATAACTTTTCCGCTATCTTCTAAAAAAATAGGTAAAGCAGGTCCATTAACACGGTGTCCAATACTAGGTTGTAAATGCGAAGCATAGGGTTCAGCTTTTTTAAAAGCTATTCTAACTTGTTTAAAAATTTCTTTAGTGTTTTTATCAAATAGCCCTATTGTTTTTAAGGAATCTAATAAAACAACTGTTTTCGTGATATTTTCTAAATAAAAATTATGAGCTGGCTTCCAATTTACTGTTGTTTCATATTTATCAGAAACTACTTTTTCTTTCATCTCTTTTTTACAAGCTATAAAACTAGATGTAATTAAAATAATGATG
>CAZJGP010000067.1:0-14482 GCA_964545595.1 uncultured Flavobacteriaceae bacterium
TATTATTAGAGTGATAATATTTATTGTAAAGGAGTATTTGTGTTGCATATAGCTTAATTTTTAGAACACATTAGATGTGTAAAATAATAATTAAAGCAAAACCGTTTTAAGTGTTAAAAAGAGTAAATTAGCTAAAAGAGCAATAATGTTTTAAGAAGTTTGTTTATCTATGAGTAATGAGATAATTAATGTTTATTGTGTGCCAGGTATGGCAGCCAATGTAAGTATTTTTGAATTTTTAAAATTGCCTTCTAATTATAAAATTTATACAATAGCTTGGGAGATTCCTTATGAAAAAGAAACATTACAAGAATACGCTAAACGATTATCAATACAAGTAAAAGAGCCTAATTCGGTTTTGTTAGGAGTTTCTTTTGGAGGTATTGTCGTTCAAGAAATGAGTCGTTTTTTAGAGGTTAGAAAACTAGTAATTGTTTCGAGTGTTAAAAGTAAGTTTGAATTACCTAAACGATTTGAAGTAGTAAGGCTAACACGTTTAAATAAAATTATTCCAACATCTTTAGTGCAAAAAGTTGAAAATTGGGAACAATTATTGGTTACAGAATCTATAAAGAAGATAGGTAGGCTTTATGATAAGTATTTAACAATGAAAGATCCTTATTATTTAGATTGGTCTATTGAAAATATTTTAAATTGGAAACAAGAAGAACCTATAGAAAACTCTATACATATTCATGGAGATAACGATTTTGTTTTCCCTATTAAAAATATAAAAGGTTGTGAAGTTTTGCCAAAAGGAACACATGCAATGATTGTAAATAGAGCTCGTTGGTTTAATGAAAATTTACCAAGATTAATTGAGAATTAATTTTGTGTAGTAATATATAAAAGTAAATATTTTATGAATATAGTAAATAGAGCGTTGACTCTTATTGGTGTTGTAGCTGTTTCAGGTATGTTTGTGTACGGAACATATAAAAAAGAAGACGAATCTCAGGTAATAGATAATCAAGAAACCAGTAAGGTTAATGATTATAATGTTTATGCTTTAGATGTGCCAGAAAAATTAGATTTTGCAGGAGAGGCAATGCCATTACATAAGCCAGATATTTATGAGCGAATAGATAGAGAGTTGCTAGTAAATACTTATTGGCAGTCTAATGGGTTACTTTTAATTAAGCGTTCAAAAAAATATTTTCCAATAATAGAACCAATTTTAAAAAAGTATGGTGTTCCTGATGATTTTAAATATTTGGCAGTCATAGAAAGTGGGTTAACACAAGCAGTTTCGCCAGCAAAAGCTACAGGTTTTTGGCAAATTTTAAAAACTACAGGTAGAGAGTTAGGTTTAGAGATTAACCAAAACGTTGATGAACGTTATCATATAGAAAAATCTACAGAAGCAGCGTGTAAATATTTATTAGATGCTAAACAACAAATGGGGTCATGGACTTTGGCTGCAGCAGCGTATAATGCAGGTAATCATGGTGTACAAAAGTTTTTAGAGCAACAAAAAGTAGATAACTATTATGATTTACTGTTGGGGCAAGAGACAGGTCGTTATGTGTTTAGAATAGTAGCTATTAAACAAATTTTAGAAAATGCTAAGTTGTATGGGTTTAATTATAATGAAAAACATTTATATAACTTGCCAGAAACAAATCTTGTTATTGTAGATGACGAAGTTGCTAACTTTCCTGACTTTGCAAGTACGTATGGTATTACGTATAAAGATTTAAAAATACACAACCCTTGGTTAAGAGAGCGTCATTTAAATAATGCTTCAAGAAAAATTTATGAAATAAAAATACCTAAACAATAATAGGGTTTTATTTCTTTCAAAATAAAAAATAATTTAATGTAAAAAAAAGAGCCTTGTGTTATAAACATAAGGCTCTTTTTTATGGTTTGTTTTAAAGGGTTACATGTTTGATATAATTGTATTTACATCAATAACAAGTTTCTCAAAATAATTACCATAAGAGTTTACAAAATGTTCTTTTGTTGTTCCTGGGTTAAATGTTCCAAATTTTGTTAAACCTTTACTAGGGGGAGCAACGTATTTAGGGTTAGCACCTCGTTTAACATCAATAACATTTCTTTCGTCATCCATTAAAATTATGGTAGGTAAACCTAAAGAATGCTTTAATGAGTTTATAATATCAGAATTAAAATTTTGTGATTCATCAACATAAATAACATTTACGTTCTTGTTATATTTTTTAGAAAGGTTTTCTATTTTATATTTAGGTTCCCAGTACAATACAACAAAGTCAATAAGGTCACTAAATTCATCGGCTATATCATTAAATGCAGCAGCCTCTGAGTCATTAGGTTCACACCAAGCTGCAGTTGCTTTTAAATATATAGGTTTTTCGAATGTTTCAAAATAAGCAAGATCTCCATTAGATTTGTTAATAAGGAAATTATCAAAGTGAGTGCCTTTTAAGCAGTTGTTAACTAAAGAATCGTATAAAAACTCTACACGTTCAAAATCTTGATTTTCTTTAGCAACTTGGCTATTTATTTTAAATAGAGTTACATTTTTGCTAATGGCATCAGAAAAATATTCAAAATCGGGTTTAATATCGTCTTCTAAATCTTGAGCAAAAGATAGACAGCTTATAAGTCCTATAAAAATGGTTGTTAATTTCTTTTTCATGCTAAAAGAATAAATTAAGATTAACTTAAAAGTAGTTTTGTTTTTTAAGTAACTATTTTTTTTAGGTTTTAGTGTAGTTAAATACGTTTAAGTTGTTGTTTCATCATAGTCATTTGCTCTTTAAGCATGCCATGTTTATCTAATTTTTTAGCTTCGGTAAGTAAAGTTTGGGCTTCTCTCTTTCTTCTTTTTGACATAGCAATACCTGCTAAATTAAGTTTAGCAACAGCTAAATCTTGGTCCATAGATAAACCAAGCTTTATGGCTTTTTTTAAGTAACGTTCAGCTTGTGTAATATTTGACTGTGATAAAATAATACCCTTAAGGTAATTAAAATAACCTTGTTGCTTAGTTGTAAGTGCAGTTTCAGGGTTTTTTATTTTATCTAATAAGGTGTTAGTTCCTTCAAAATCTTGTTTTCTTAATTTTAAAAAGGCTAATAATATAATTTCATTTTTAAAGTAAAGGAAAACAAAAATACCGGTTAGTAGTATTAATAGTATTCCATTACCTATATAGTTATCTGTAAATTGCCAAATAGCTAATAAAATTGCAACAACAGCTAGAACTAATTTTATATTTTTATTGAACATATTTTGTCTTATATTTTAATTGAGACAAATGTAGTAAAAACAAATGAAAATATTTTTTAGTTTGGTGTTGTCAAACAAAAAAGTCTTCGTATATTTGCATTCGGTTTTGAGGCTATGATTGTCTTCGAACTGTTGAAACAGATATCAAAGATTTTTTAAAGATAACAAAATGAGTAAGAGAACATTTCAGCCATCTAAAAGAAAAAGAAAAAACAAACATGGATTTATGGAGCGTATGGCATCTGTAAATGGTAGAAAAGTCCTTGCTCGTAGAAGAGCTAAGGGTAGAAAGAAAATTTCTGTTTCTTCTGAAACTAGACATAAACACTAATTTATTTTAGTGGATAAATATATTAGGTGTTGCTTTTATTAGTAACGCCTTTTTTTATACCTTGTTAGAATAAGATATTATTTTTAATTCAATACTTTATTAAATGCCTAAGAATAGCAAACTTAACTGTGTACTTTTAATAGGTTCTGGGCCAATTGTAATTGGTCAAGCCTGTGAATTTGATTATTCAGGATCTCAGTCTTTGAGATCACTGAGGGAAGATGGAATTGAGACGGTGTTAATAAATTCAAACCCAGCTACAATTATGACGGATCCTACTATGGCGGATCACGTTTATTTGAAGCCTTTGAATACCAAATCAATTATTGAGATATTAAAAGCACATCCAAATATTGATGCTGTACTACCTACTATGGGTGGTCAAACAGCATTGAATTTGTGTATTGAAGCTCAAGAAAAAGGAATTTGGGAAGATCATAACGTAGATTTAATTGGTGTTGATATCGACGCTATTAATGTTACGGAAGATAGAGAGCTTTTTAGAGAGTTAATGAAAAAGATTGGTGTTGGTATGGCGCCACAGGCAACAGCTACATCTTTCTTAAAAGGTAAAGAAATTGCTCAAGAATTTGGTTTTCCATTATGTATTCGTTCTTCGTTTACTTTAGGAGGAGCAGGTGCTGCAATTGTATATAAAGAAGAAGATTTCGATGAGTTATTAACTCGCGGATTAGAATCTTCTCCTATTCATGAAGTAATGATTGATAAAGCATTACTTGGGTGGAAAGAATATGAATTAGAATTGTTACGTGATAAGAATGATAACGTAGTTATTATTTGTACTATCGAAAATATGGACCCAATGGGTATCCATACTGGAGATTCGATCACAGTTGCTCCAGCAATGACACTTTCTGATAAAACATTCCAACGTATGCGTGATATGGCTATCCATATGATGCGTAGTATTGGAGACTTTGAAGGAGGGTGTAACGTACAGTTTGCTGTAAGTCCTGATGAGAGAGAAGAAATTATTGCTATTGAAATTAACCCGCGTGTATCTCGTTCTTCGGCATTGGCGAGTAAAGCAACAGGTTACCCAATAGCAAAAGTGGCTACTAAATTAGCTATTGGTTACACTTTAGATGAGTTAAGTAACCAAATTACAGGATCTACATCGGCTTTATTTGAGCCTACTTTAGATTATGTAATTGTAAAAATACCACGTTTTAATTTTGATAAATTTGAAGGAGCTGATAGAACTTTAGGTTTACAAATGAAAGCTGTAGGAGAGGTAATGGGTATTGGACGTTCTTTCCAAGAAGCATTACATAAAGCTACACAGTCATTAGAAATTAAACGTAATGGTTTAGGAGCAGATGGTAAAGGTCAAAGTGATTATGATACAATTATTAGTAAGTTAACTCATGCTAGTTGGGATCGTGTATTTGTAATTTATGATGCTGTTCAAGCTGGTATTCCTTTAAGTAGAATACATGAGATTACTAAAATCGACATGTGGTATTTAAAGCAATATGAAGAATTATATACTTTAGAAAAAGAGATTTCTACATTTAAAATAGAATCATTAACTAAAGACTTATTGTTAGAAGCGAAACAAAAAGGTTTCTCTGATAGACAAATAGCTCACATGTTAGGTTGTTACGAAAGTGAAGTGTACAACAAACGTGATGAATTAAACATTAATCGTGTTTATAAATTAGTAGATACTTGTGCTGCAGAATTTAAAGCAGAAACTCCTTACTACTATTCTACTTTTGAAAGTGAAATTGAATTGCCAAATGGTACAGTTACAGTTCAAAACGAAAGTAAAGTAACAGATAGAAAGAAAGTTATTGTATTAGGTTCAGGACCAAATAGAATTGGTCAAGGTATCGAGTTTGATTACTGTTGTGTACATGGTATTTTAGCTGCTGCAGAATGTGATTATGAAACTATAATGATTAACTGTAACCCAGAAACAGTTTCTACTGATTTTGATACAGCTGATAAATTATATTTCGAACCAGTTTTTTGGGAACATATTTATGATATTATTCGTCATGAAAAGCCAGAAGGAGTTATTGTTCAGTTAGGTGGACAAACAGCTTTAAAACTAGCAGAAAAATTAGAGCGTTACGGAATTAAAGTTCTAGGTACTAGTTTTGAAGCTTTAGATTTAGCTGAAGATCGTGGTAGTTTTTCTACTTTATTAAAAGAAAACAACATTCCTTATCCTGAATTTGGTGTAGCTGAAAATGCAGACGAAGCTTTAGCTTTAGCTGATGAATTAGACTTCCCAATTCTAGTGCGTCCTTCATATGTATTAGGAGGTCAAGGAATGAAAATTGTTATAAACAAACAAGAGTTAGAGGCTCATGTTGTAGATTTATTACAAAAAATACCTAATAATAAATTATTATTAGATCATTATTTAGAAGGAGCAATTGAGGCAGAAGCAGATGCTATTTGCGATGGTGAAAATGTATACATTATTGGTATAATGGAACACATTGAACCTTGTGGAGTACACTCAGGAGATTCAAATGCAACATTACCACCATTTAACTTAGGTGAGTTAGTAATGCAACAAATAAAGGATTACACTAAAACAATTGCTTTAGAATTAAAGACAGTTGGTTTAATAAATATCCAGTTTGCTGTTAAAGATGATAAAGTTTATATTATTGAAGCTAACCCTCGTGCATCTCGTACGGTTCCTTTTATAGCAAAAGCTTACGGAGAACCTTATGTAAATTATGCAACTAAGGTAATGTTAGGAGAAAAGAAAGTTACTGATTTTGATTTTAACCCTCGGTTAGAAGGTTATGCAATTAAACAACCAGTATTCTCTTTCAATAAATTCCCTAACGTTAATAAAAAACTGGGACCAGAAATGAAAAGTACAGGAGAAAGTATCTTATTCATTGATGACTTAAAAGATGATGCTTTTTACGAATTGTACTCTCGTAGAAAAATGTATTTAAGTAAGTAATTATTACTTAAGTTTAGATATAAAAAATCCCGATTCTATTTAGAATCGGGATTTTTGTTTGTAGAAATTAATTATTTTTCTAGTGTAAGAATGATATTTCCAGATAAAGAAGATGTAAATCCTTCGGCAGTAGTTTGTTCATTTATCAATGAATTTAAATCAGAGAAGTTTAAACTTAACCTTAATAAAGAGTCAGATATTTCTATTATATCATATTCACCATCAATATCAGAACCTAAGGCAGATAATATTAATGTATTAGAGCTTGTTAATATCCAATTAGCAGAGTCGTTGTTTGATTCTATAGGGAAATCTTGAGAAAAAGATTGCCCAAATGTTGTAGTGGTTACTTCTAGATTGTATGACCCATTAGCAATTAAAGTGTTGTTATCATTAAAAGTAATAAAATAATCTAAGTCAGAACTGTCATACTGAAATGTTGTAGTCAAGCTTTCTCCAGAAAATTCAGTTATATTTCTTGCGTTTACAGAAGAATAATCAGTTAACTCCCATGTTCCAATGATACTGTTTTCAGATATTAACCCGGTTTCTTCTATATCATCTCCTTCCTCAACATTCATTTCCTCCATGATGTTGTCTTGGTTAATATCGTTGTCACTCTCATCACTGCTACAAGATATAATACTAATAGATAATAACGAGGCTAGTAATAAATAATTTAACTTTTTCATAAAAAATATAGTTTTGGTTAGTGAAACAAAACTAAGTATAAAAATTAAGTGTTTATTGATTAGTTAGTTACTTCTTTAAATAAGTTTTCAATATTTGTTTTCTGTTCTTGTAGTTTAGTTAATTTTAAATTGTAATCAACTGCAAAATCAAAAATATCGGTAGTGTTAACATTCTCTTCCGAAAAACTTAAAGAGTAATGTGTGCTATCTAATCTAGTGACATTTTCAATTAAAGGTATTTTTTTTAATAGATCTTGATTAAATTCTTTATTGAAACCTACTAATAATTGTGTTCGTTTTTTTAATAAACCAATAGCTTTATCGGTTACTAATTTCCCTTTATTAATAACAAGTACACGGCTACACATAGCTTCAACTTCTTGCATTATATGTGTAGATAATAATACAGTTTTATCTTTACCTAAGCTTTTTATTAAGTTTCGTATTTCAACTAATTGATTGGGGTCTAGTCCGGTGGTAGGTTCGTCTAATAACAAGACTTTAGGGTCATGTAATAAAGCACAAGCTAAACCAACTCTTTGCCTGTAACCTTTAGATAAAGCTCCAATTTTTTTGTTGGTATTATTTTGTAAACCGGTTAATTCAATAACTTCATTTATACGAGCTTTTGGAGTGTTGTATATTTTGGCATTAAAAGTTAAATATTCTTTTGGATATTGGCTCAAGTAAAGAGGGTTGTGTTCTGGTAAGTAACCTATGCTTTTTTGTACTTCCGCTATAGCAGAATTTA
Organism: uncultured Flavobacteriaceae bacterium; assembly: GCA_964545595.1. Lineage (GTDB taxonomy): Bacteria > Bacteroidota > Bacteroidia > Flavobacteriales > Flavobacteriaceae > Aquimarina. Next base: position 7,947 of record CAZJGP010000067.1, read on the forward strand.
TATTATGTCCATTAATAAAAGCTTCGCCAGATGTTGGTGTTAAATAAGTAGTCAATAACTTTATTAACGTTGATTTCCCAGCTCCGTTGGGTCCTAAGAAACCGACTATTTGTCCTTTAGGAATTTCGAAACTAATAGAATCTAAGGCTATTTGATTTTTGTAATGTTTTGAAAGTTGATTAACTTTTATAGACATAAAGAAATTATTGATGTTTTGACTTGTTGTAAAAATATAATATTCTGTAATTAGAATAAGAACATTATGCTTTAAATATATTTGTTTAATTAAAAATCACTATAGATGTTTATGCAATAAAAGTTTTTAATTATGGAAACTTTAAAATATATTTGTAGTATTAAAACAAGACAATGAATAATTTATTTTTCTTTAACCGATTTTATTTCTTCTTTAATTAAGAAGCGGGATTTCGTGTGTGAAAGATAAATAATCACTTATAAAACTTAATCCCGATTCCATATAGAATCGGGATTTTTTATTTTCTGTATTTCAGAAAAATCAAAATAGAATGAAACAAATAGTAGGTATTCAAGGAGTCAAAGGTTCATACCATCATGGTGTAGCTTTGTCTTATTTTGGAAATGATATTGAAATTAATGAATGTATGTCGTTTCATGAGTTAGTGCATAACTTAGAAAACGGCGTGTGTACGGATGCTGTAATGGCAATAGAAAACTCAATAGCAGGGTCAATTATTCCTAATTACGCTTATATAGATGAGCATAATATAACTATTTGTGGAGAGTTTTATTTGCCTATTCATCATTGTTTAATGGCTTTGCCAGGTCAAGATATAAAAGACATAAAAGAGGTGTATTCGCACCCGATGGCTTTACTACAGTGTAAAGAGTTTTTTAAAGAACATTCACATATAAAATTAATTGAAGATGCTGATACTGCCGAAGTAGGTAAACGTATTAGCGAAAAACAATTAAAAGGTGTGGCAGGTATAGCAGGAATTACTGCTGCTCAAATATATAACTTAGACGTTTTAGCAGAAGAAATTCAAACTATAAAAACTAATAGTACACGTTTTTTTATTTTAAATAAACAAGAAGATTCTGGTGTAAAGCCAGAAGATAAAGATAAAGCATCTTTAAAATTTGTGCTAGACCATAAGCGTGGAAGCTTAGCGGTTATTTTAAATGTATTAAGTGATTGTAAACTTAATTTAACAAAAATACAATCGTTACCAGTAATTGAAAAACCTTGGAAATATGCATTTTTTGTAGATGTTACTTTCGAGGAATATGAGAATTACAAAAAAGCAATTTCTATATTAGAAATAATGACAACGGAATTGAAAGAATTAGGAGTATATAAAAACAAAAAAGCATGAGTATAGTTACAGCCAAAAGATTAGAAACAGTAGAAGAATACTACTTTTCTAAAAAGCTGCGCGAAGTACGTGAATTAGTACTTGCAGGTAAGCCTGTAATTAATATGGCTATTGGTAGTCCTGATTTAGCTCCGCCAAAATCGGTATTACAAGCAATAACAGATGCTGTTAATGTTGATGGGGCACATAAATACCAAAGTTACCAAGGTCTACCAGAATTAAGACAAGCGGTTACAGATTTTTATGATGAGCAGTACATGGTTTCTTTAGATTATAATACGGAAGTATTACCATTAATGGGATCAAAAGAAGGTATTATGCACATATCAATGGCATACCTAAATGAAGGAGATCAGGTTTTAATACCAAATCCAGGGTATCCAACTTATACTTCGGTAACTAAATTATTAGGAGCAGAACCTGTTTATTATAATCTTTCTGACGATAATAATTGGGAACCAAATTTAGAAGCTTTAGAGAAAACAGATTTATCTAAAGTTAAAATTATGTGGGTAAATTATCCACATATGCCTACGGGAGCATCGGGTTCAAAAAAAATGTTTGAACAGTTAATTGCTTTCGCGAAGAAAAATGACATATTACTGGTTAACGATAACCCTTATAGTTTTGTTTTAAATCCAGAACCTATGAGTATTTTAGGTTTTGACGGAGCAAAAGAAGTAGCTTTAGAATTAAATTCTTTAAGTAAAACCTTTAATATGGCCGGTTGGCGTGTAGGAATGGTTTTAGGAGCGAAAGATAAAATTGATGCGGTACTTAAAGTTAAAAGTAACATGGATAGTGGTATGTTCCAAGGATTACAAAAAGGAGCTATTGCGGCTTTAGCTTGTGGTTCTGAATGGTTCAGTGCTATGAATTCGGTATATAGTAAGCGTAGACAATTAATTTGGAAATTAGCATCGTTGTTAGGTTGTACCTATGATGAAAATGCAACAGGAATGTTTGTGTGGTCTAAATTACCAGAAGGTATTACTGATGCAGAAGCTTTCATAGATCGCATTTTATATGAAAAATCAGTGTTTTTAACACCAGGGACAATTTTTGGATCTCAAGGTTCAAGCTATATTCGTTTTTCATTATGTATAGATGAAGAATCAATAAAAGAAGCGATAGATCGTTTGCAAGGTTTTGTATAAAGGATAAAATGTATATTTCGCGAAAGCGGAATTAATAAAGTAGAAGTTAATGGTACTCAACTACCATTAACCAAAAACTATCAATCAAAAAATAATGAAGGTTTTTGTAATTGGAGTAGGGTTAATAGGGGGGTCATTAGTAACGGATATTAAGGTTGCTTATAATGATGCTGTTATTTATGGAATTGATGCCAATGAAGCCAATTTACAGAGAGCTATAGAGTTAGGCTTTGTCGATAAAAGTGCTACCTTTGCGGAATTAAAATTAGCAGATGTAGTTATTGTATCAGTACCTGTTGATGTGGTTCGGTTAGTATTACCTCAGGTATTAGATGCTGTTAGTGAAAAATGTTTAGTTTTTGATGTAGGGTCAACAAAGGAGAAATTATGCGCTCAAGTAGAAACGCATTCTAATAGAGCTTGTTATTTAGCAGCACATCCAATTGCGGGTACCGAATTTTCGGGTCCAAATGCAGCTTTAGCAAACTTATTTAGAGGTAAAGCAAATATAATTTGCGAAATAGATAAAACAGGACAAGCACAAAAAGAACTGGCATTAGATATTTTTGAACGTTTAGGTATGCGTTTACGATATATGGATGCCGCAGCACATGATAAACATATAGCATATGTTTCGCACTTGTCGCACGTAAGTTCTTTTATGTTAGGAAAAACAGTAATTGAAAAAGAAAAAAACGAACGCGATATTTTTGATATGGCAGGAAGTGGATTCGCGTCTACTGTTCGTTTAGCAAAAAGTTCGCCAGCAATGTGGACTCCAATTTTTAAACAAAATAAGGAGAACGTTATTGGTGCTTTACAAGAATATATTGATAACTTGACAGCTTTTAAAGAATTGATGGAAGCGGAGAATGATGACGATATATTTAACGAAATGAAAAACACTAATAGAATTAAAACAATTCTAGAAGGTATAGGATAAATAAAATAAAAATAAGTTAGAAAAATTGATTTAAAATGGAGAACAAAAAAGAACTTAGAAGTTGGTTGGATGCCTATAAATTAGATCATCCTTTAATGATCGCAGGACCTTGTAGTGCTGAGACAGAAGAGCAGGTAGTAAAAATAGCACATCAGTTAAAAGATTCTGACGCAACAGTTTTACGTGCTGGAATCTGGAAGCCAAGAACAAGACCAGGTAACTTTGAAGGTGTTGGAGCATTAGGTTTAAAATGGTTACAAACAGCTAAGCAAGAAACAGGAATGTTAACAGCAACAGAGGTGGCTAGCCCAGCTCATGTTGAATTAGCAATGAAGCATGATGTAGATATCTTATGGATTGGTGCTCGTAGTACAGTTTCTCCTTTTATTGTTCAAGATATTGCTGATGCTTGTAAAGGAACAGATAAACCTGTTTTAATTAAGAATCCAATTAACCCTGATTTAGCATTATGGTTAGGAGCGGTAGAGCGTTTTTATACTGCTGATGTTAAAAATTTAGGAGTTATCCATAGAGGTTTTTCTTCTTACGAAAAAACAAAATATAGAAACATTCCAGAATGGCAAATCCCAATAGACTTACAAGCTAAGTTTCCTGATTTACCAATAATTTTAGATCCTTCGCATATTGCAGGTCGTAGAGATCTTATTCAAGACTTATGTCAGACAGGTTTAGACTTAAACTTTGATGGTATGATCGTTGAATCTCACTTTGACCCTGATAACGCATGGAGTGATGCTGCACAACAAGTAACACCAGATGTATTAATTCAAATTATGAAAGATTTGAAAGTACGTAAAGAAAAAGGTGGTACAGAAGCTTACAAGCATGCATTAAGTGAATTACGTGCTAAAATAGATGTAGCAGATGAAAGCATCGTGCAACAATTAGCTAAGCGTATGACTATTGTAGATCAAATTGGAAAAGTAAAATTAGATAACAATGTTCAAATTTTACAAAATGATCGTTGGAACTCTATTAAAAACAAAATGATTGCAGAAGGTGGTCAAGTTGGTTTAAGCGAAGAGTTTATTGAAAAAGTATTTACTGCTATTCACCAAGAGTCAATTAGTCACCAACATAATATCGCTAAATAGTTATAATACAATCACGTATTAATAATTTAGATGACTTATTTTATTTTAAAAGCTTACCACATTGTGGTAAGCTTTTTTTGTTTTATATGTTTTGTTGAAAATAGACTTTTAGTTGTTTGAATAATATATAGTTGTATTTTTGCGTTTCTAGATTTAAATATTCGAATTTAAGTATGAAATTTTTTTTATTAAGAACTGTATTTATTTTAACACTTTGTGCCTTACAATTGAATTGTTCATCATCACAAGAGCTACAATGTTGTACAGGTGTAAAAAAAGTAAAAATTAAAAAAGGTAAAAAAAGTAGAAAAGGAACTTTAAGAGGAGCGAAGGGTTATGATGATAAAAAAGCATTAAAACAACAAGCTAAAGCCTTTAAAAATAAAATAAAAGCAAAAAGAAAAGCATTTAAAGAATCAATTAAAGCTGAAAATGATTCCTTAGAGTTAACTCGTAACCCTATTAAAGAACAAGAAGAAATAGTAGGGGAGCCAATAGATTCTATCCAGATTCTGGATAAACTTATTCAAGATGAAAGAAATTCTTTAAAAATTGAAAAGAATTCTATTAACGGTCAGTAAATAACAACCTTTACAAATAAAAAAGCCAACGTATATCGTTGGCTTTTTTTATTTGCAAAATAGAAGAGAAAACATCTTAATAAAAACTGAAAACATCAATGGTGTATTCTGCTAAAGTTTAGCTAAAGAATATGTAAATTTGTAGTTACGTTTATAAACATATATTCAACGATATGATTCACTTTTTCAAAAAGCAAAACAATACGTTTTTTGCTGTTGATGTTCCGGCTAATTTAACAACCGAAGCAGTAGAAAAATTACAATGGTTATTTGGTAATGCAGAAAAAATTGAAAACGAAAAGCTTGATGGTTTTTATGTAGGTCCACGTGCTGCAATGATTACTCCTTGGAGTACTAATGCAGTAGAAATTACACAAAATATGGCTATTGAAGGAATTCTTCGAATAGAAGAATTTAAAAGTGTATCAGCTGACTTTACAGATTTTGATCCCATGCTTTCGCAGAAATATGAAGGTATTAATCAAGATGTTTTTGTTATTAACACAAAACCAGAAGCTGTATTGCCAATCGAAGATATTGCAGCATACAATGTTCAAGAAGGACTTTCTTTAAGTGATGAAGAAGTTGAATACTTGGAAGGTGTAGCAACAAAAATTGGACGTAAATTAACAGATTCTGAAGTTTTTGGATTTTCTCAAGTAAACTCAGAGCACTGTCGTCATAAAATATTCAATGGAACTTTTGTTATTGATGGGGAAGAAAAACCAACTTCATTATTCAAATTAATAAAAGAAACTTCTAAACAAAACCCGAATACTATTGTATCGGCATATAAAGATAATGTAGGATTTGTAAAAGGACCTAAAGCCACACAATTTGCACCAAAAACGGCGCACCAACCTGATTACTATCAAGAAACAGAGTTTAATAGTGTAATTTCTTTAAAAGCAGAAACACACAACTTCCCAACTACGGTAGAACCTTTTAATGGTGCTGCCACAGGAGCTGGAGGAGAAATTAGAGACCGCTTAGCTGGCGGACAAGGTTCATTACCATTGGCTGGAACAGCTGTTTACATGACTTCATATTCTCGTTTAGAAGAAAACAGACCTTGGGAACAAGCTGTTGCTGAACGCGACTGGTTATATCAAACACCAATGGATATTTTAATCAAAGCTTCCAACGGAGCTTCCGATTTTGGAAATAAATTTGGTCAACCACTAATTACTGGTTCTGTATTAACTTTTGAACATGAAGAAGACGCTCGCTTAGTTGGTTTTGATAAAGTTATTATGCAAGCTGGTGGTATTGGTTATGGAAAAGCGGAACAAGCTGTCAAAAATGAACCACAAAAAAACAACGCCATTGTTATTTTAGGTGGTGAAAATTACCGTATTGGTATGGGAGGTGCTGCTGTATCT
>CAZJGP010000068.1:0-7722 GCA_964545595.1 uncultured Flavobacteriaceae bacterium
TTTTCCTTCAATACCTCACAAGCTTTATTAATTGCTTCAACACCACCTGATATTACCAATTGCCCAGGACAATTATAATTTGCCGGAACAACCTCTGTTCCTAAATCAGCACAAACTTCTTCTACAATGGCATCTTCTAAACCTAATACTGCTGCCATGGTTGACTTTGCTGCCTCACATGCTTTTTGCATTGCTAAAGCTCTTTTAGACACCAATTTTAATCCATCTTCAAAAGATAAAACTCCATTTGCTACTAATGCTGAAAACTCACCTAATGAATGCCCTGCAACCATATCTGGTTTAAAATCTTCTCCTAAAACTTTACTTAATATAACCGAATGTAAAAAAATAGCTGGCTGAGTAACCTTAGTTTCTTTAAGCTGTTCTGGAGTACCTTCGAACATAATATCAGTTATCGAAAATCCTAATATTTCATTTGCCTGATCAAAAAGTTCTTTTGCAATTGGCGAATTATCGTACAGGTCCTTTCCCATACCTACAAACTGCGCTCCTTGCCCAGGGAAAACATATGCTTTCATCTTAATTTATTTTTAATTATAAAATCCAAAAATAAGTAAAATAGACATAACCCTAAACCTTATTACAAAACCTATCTACGTTTATATGTTAAAAAAGAAAAATCAAACTTATGCTTATCGTCTTTTTTTATTATTTCTTCATTAGTTAAAACCCATTTTTGTTCATCTATTTCAGGAAAAAAAGTATCTGCATCTACATTTGTATGCACACGCGTTAATTCTATTGCATCTGCTAACTCTATAGATTGTTTATATATTTCTCCTCCTCCGATAACAAATGGAGATTCATCTTCAGATTTTGCTAATTCAATAGCATCTTCTAAAGAAGATACAACGACAACACCTTCTGCTTTATAATTTGTTTGTCGGGTAATAACTATATGTTTTCTTTTAGGAAGTATACCTGGTAAAGATTCAAATGTCTTTCGTCCCATTATAATGCAATGACCCGATGTTAATTTTTTAAACCTTTTAAAATCTAAAGGCAAATGCCAAACTAAATCATTATCCTTACCCAATTCATTTCTTTCTGCAGCAGCAGCTATTAATGTTAACATACCTATTGTAGTGTTTCTGAATTATCAGTATTATCTACTAATACATTTTTTTCTAACATAACATCTTCTGGAACTTGTAAATCTAATTTTTGTTCCATTTTAGCAATTTTAGCTTTTTGTTTCTCTATCAAATAATGCATTTGTTTATCTCTCCAAGCTTTACCCATAAACTTGCTAAAAAATACTACTCTAAAAATATGAACTAATAAAAGAAAAGACCATACTAAAACCCCTACTACAAACCAATCTTGTCCTAATATTTTTATTTCAGTACCAAAATTTAAAACTAAATTTAGTACAATCATAAAAATACACCCAACCAAGAAAAGAATAAAATGCCTATTCAATCCTTTTTTTTCTCTAATTCTGGCTTGAGCGTGTTCAAAAAGTTCTTTCTGTCTAGCATCAGCTTCACTTAACGGAGTCGATTTATTTTTCTTAGAAAACATATTGTTTATTTTATATAAAAATAGAATTTTAATTCTTAAAATTATAATCGATTTTACAACAAATAAGTACTCTAATCCAATTATAAATTCTTGATAATATACCTGTATTATATATGAAGTAATTATGAAATCTACCTAAAAGAACTACAGGTAATTAACTATCTTACAAAGGAATACTTTATCCTTAAAGCATACCTATAAAAAAAGCTACTTAAGAACCTTTTTTATAACTCATAAAGGTTTCAAATTGCCCTTCTCGGTATTGTTTTAATCCCTTTTTTAAAGACTTATTAATTTTAGCTTTAATAGTCTTGTTTTTTTGCTTGTTCAAATATTCCATGAAAATTTCACCTCCTCCATATATAATTTCACGTACTCTATGAATATTTACATATCGAAACCCTCTTGAAATAGATGTTTGTACTATAGAATCATTGTCAAAAATATACTGAGTCATACTTATTTTAGACATGTTATAAAGAACAGAACCTTTGTCGCAGTGTTCTAAAATTTTACCCCCTGCTATAACGTGATAAACTTCTGTGCTATCCATCCACTTCATTAAACTCTTGTAAGCAAAGTTGTTTTTTAACACTTCTTCTTCATATGGTTGTTCTAAAATATATTTGGTTGCATCTATAATTTCGCAATCAATTTCATCATACTCATATGAATATTTTAAGTTAGATATTTTTTTATATAAATCTTCATACTCTTGTGCATAACCAAAAGAATAGAACAGATAACAAAACACAAAAAAAACTTTTACTTTCATATTTTCTGTTATTAAACAGACACTTTACCTTTTATATGTGGATGATGATCATAATCAATTAACTCAAAATCATCATAAGTAAAGTTAAACAAATTTTTAACTTCAGGGTTCAACTTCATCGTAGGTAATTTCTTAGGCTCTCTTGAAAGCTGTAATTCTAACTGTTCTACATGGTCGTTATAAATATGAGCATCTCCAAAAGTATGAATAAATTCCCCTACCTTGTAACCACAAACTTGAGCCATCATCATGGTTAATAGAGCATATGAACCTATATTAAACGGCACTCCTAAAAAAATATCTGCGCTACGTTGGTATAATTGACAAGATAATTTACCATCAGCTACATAAAACTGAAAAAAAGCATGACATGGCGGTAAAGCTGCTTTACCATTGGCTACATTTTCTTCAAAAGAGACAGATGTGTTAGGCATAACCGAAGGATTCCATGCCGAAACTAACATTCGACGACTATTTGGGTTCTTCTTTAAGGTTTCAACTATATCTTTTATCTGATCAATCTCTTCACTATTCCAATTTCTCCATTGATGTCCGTACACTGGTCCTAAATCTCCTTTACTATCAGCCCATTCATTCCAAATACGAACACCGTTTTCACTTAAATATTTTGTATTTGTATCTCCTTTAAGAAACCATAGTAATTCAAAAATTATAGATTTTAAATGCACTTTTTTAGTTGTCACCATCGGAAAACCTTCTGCTAAATCAAACCGCATTTGGTATCCAAAAACACTACGCGTTCCTGTTCCTGTTCTATCTCCTTTTACAGCACCATTTTCAAGTACGTGTTTTACTAAATCTAAATACTGTTTCATTAATTGTATTTTTTTTAGATAATAAAAAAGCAGCCAATTGGCTGCTTTAATAATTAATTCCTATTTGAAATTTCATCTCGAATATTAGCAGCTTTTTCATAATCTTCATTAGCAACTGCTTTCTCTAACAACTTATGTAATTCTTCGATATTTAAGCTCTCAAAATCTGTTGCTGAGCTATTAAAATCATCATCTGAATCTAAATCTTCATTCTCAACAGTTATACCGTCACTCATAAGATCTTCTTCATCAGACTGTTGTTTTAAGAAAATACCTGCTTGATCCAATATGTTTTTATATGTAAATATTGGCGATTTAAAACGTAATGCTAATGCAATAGCATCACTTGTTCTCGCATCAATTATTTCTTCAATAGCATCTCGTTCACAGATAATACTCGAATAAAACACACCATCAACCAACTTGTGAATAATAATTTGTTTCACAACTATATCAAACCTATCGACAAAATTCTTAAATAAATCATGCGTTAATGGCCTTGGTGGTTTAATTCCTTTCTCTAATGCTATAGCTATAGATTGCGCTTCAAAAGCCCCTATAACTATTGGTAATTTTCTATCTCCGTCAACTTCACTTAAAATTAAAGCATATGCCCCATTTTGCGTTTGACTGTAAGAGATCCCTCTAATATTTAAGCGTACTAAACTCATAGTTATCTTAACTCTAGGTAGCTAAATTCGGTATAATTTTTCAATTTAAAAAAGAAAGAACCGTATAAAGTAATTTTACTCTATACGGTTCTACTACTTTATAATCAATTTAATTTACTGATTTAAATGCCTTTAATTTTTCTATTAGCTGTGGCACTACCTCAAAAGCATCGCCTACTACACCGTAATCAGCTGCTTTAAAGAAAGGTGCTTCAGGGTCATTATTAATAACCACTTTAACTTTACTAGAATTAATACCGGCTAAATGTTGAATTGCACCTGAAATACCGATAGCAATGTATAAATTAGACGCTACTGGCTTACCTGTTTGCCCTACATGCTCTCCATGAGGCCTCCAACCCATATCACTAACAGGCTTAGAACACGCCGTTGCTGCTCCTAGAACATCCGCTAAGTCTTCAATTAAATTCCAGTTTTCTGGTCCTTTTAGACCTCTACCTCCTGAAACCACAGTGTCAGCATCTGCAATACTTACTTTATCTGTTGCTTTATCTACACTAACTACCTCAACACCTGAAGCTACAACTGCAGGAGAAAATGTTTCTATTGCTGTTTCTACAGTAGTTTCTTTTGCACCATATGCATTACTTGAAACACAAATTATTTTAATTTCTGAATTTAACTGTGTTTGTTGAAAAGCTTTGTTTGTAAAAGCAGTACGCTCTACTATAAAAGGACTTGTTGATTTTGGTAAATTTACCACATTACTTACTACAGCAGCATTTAAAGCTACACCTGCTAATGGTGCTAAATACTTACTATCTGTAGATGACCCTAAAACAATAACTTGTGCTCCTTCTGCTTTAGCTGCCTCTACAACAATTCCAGAATAAGACTTAACCGCAAATGATTTTAATGAATCATCTGAAACTTGTAATACTTTTGATACTCCGTAAGCACTTAACTCACTAACATCATTAACATTTATTACTACAGCAGTTACTGTAGTTCCTAAAGCATCAGCTACACCTTTAGCGTATGATGCTACTTCGAAAGCTCCTTTACGTATGCTTCCATTTTCACTCTCTGCATATATTAAAACTGACATATTTCTTTGTATTTTTTTAATCTTCTTAATTTAATTAAGAAGATTATTATTGACTAATTTACAAACTCTTAAAACTATTTTAGAATGACAAATCGTTCTAAATTACCTTAGCTTCTTTATGTAATAAGTCTATTAATTGATCTAAATTATTGGCATCTACTAAAGTTACACTACCTTTTGGTGCTGGCTTAGAAAAACCACTTGCCTCAGTTAAACTAATAGCATTTTTAGGCTCTACAACTGTTAATGGTTTTTTACGAGCCATCATAATTCCTCTCATATTAGGAATACGCAAGTCACTTTCTTCTACTAAACCTTTTTGACCTCCAATAACTAAAGGTAAACTAGTTTTAACCGTCTCTTTACCTCCGTCAATTTCTCTTTCTAATGTTGCCTCAGTTCCTTCTACTTCTATATTAATACAAGTATTTACAAAATTAGCATCTAAAATTGCTGCAACCATTCCTGGCACAACTCCTCCATTATAATCTATAGACTCACGACCAGCAATAATTAAATCATAAGCACCATCTTTTGCAACAGCAGCAATTTCTTGCGCTACCGCAAAACTATCAATAGGTTCTGCATTAATACGTATTGCGTTATCTGCACCTATTGCTAAACATTTACGCATAGTAGGTTCTGTTTCTGCCCCTCCTACATTAATAATATCTACACTTGCTCCTTGTTTTTCTTTAAACCACATAGCACGTGTTAAACCAAATTCATCATTTGGGTTAATAACAAAAGAAACACCATTGGTATCGAACTTAGTATCTCCGTCAATAAAATTGATTTTCGAAGTTGTGTCGGGCACATTACTAATACAAACTAATATCTTCACAATTAAATTTTTTAATGTTCAAAAAAAATCTTTACAAAGGACGTAAATACGGCAAATAAAAAAGAGAGAAATACATTCATTATTTGAAAAAAAGTTAAGCATTTCTTTGCCATATTAACACAAAAAACCTTTGTTTATTACATTAAAACGAAGTTACGAATAAAATAGTTATTTAGCTATGCGTGCATAATAAATTTTTAATTATTTAGACGCTAGCAAAAGTATATAAATTAGTATTTTTGCTGAGCAACATTATTTTTGGTTGTTTCTGGCGAAAGCCAAAAGAACATATTAAAGAGAACATATTACATGAAGACTATACAATTTAGAGAAGCTATTTGCGAAGCGATGTCTGAAGAGATGCGTAACGACGAGTCAATATTTTTAATGGGTGAAGAAGTTGCCGAATACAACGGTGCTTACAAAGCCAGTAAAGGAATGCTTGATGAGTTTGGAGCAAAAAGAGTTATTGATACTCCAATTGCTGAACTTGGATTTGCAGGTATTGCCATTGGTAGTGCAATGAATGGTAACAGACCTATTGTTGAATATATGACATTCAACTTCTCTTTAGTTGGTATTGACCAAATTATAAACAATGCAGCTAAAATTCGTCAAATGTCGGGTGGTCAGTTTCCTTGTCCTATCGTATTTAGAGGTCCAACAGCTTCTGCTGGTCAATTAGGTGCAACACACTCACAAGCTTTTGAAAACTGGTTTGCAAACACGCCTGGTTTAAAAGTTATTGTACCATCAAACCCTTACGATGCTAAAGGTTTATTAAAAGCAGCTATCCGTGATAACGATCCTGTTATCTTTATGGAAAGTAAACAAATGTATGGTGATAAAGGTGAAGTGCCAGAAGGTGAATACGTTTTACCAATTGGTGTTGCTGAATTTAAAAGAGAAGGTACCGATGTAACTATCGTTTCTTTTGGTAAAATTATCAAAGAAGCTTACGTTGCTGCAGATAAATTAGCTAAAGAAGGAATTTCTTGTGAAATTATCGATTTAAGAACTGTACGTCCTTTAGATTTAGATGCTATCTTTAAATCGGTTAAGAAGACAAATCGTTTAATTATTTTAGAAGAAGCTTGGCCATTAGCTAACATTGCTTCTGAAATTACTTACCAAGTACAAAACGAACTTTTCGATTACTTAGATGCTCCAATTATAAAAATTAACACTGCAGATACTCCTGCACCTTATTCTCCAACATTATTAGCCGAATGGTTACCAAATAATGAAGATGTTATTAAGGCTGTTAAAAAAGTGATGAACAAATAATTAACATTTAGTTAATACAACAAAAGACCGTTTACATTACTATATGTAAACGGTCTTTTCTATTTTAGCCTATTGAAAAAGAAGACTATGACTTATTTTTATAAAAATGTTTTAACGCTTGCCATTAGCTTGTTTGCTTTTTGCTTGAGCTTTTCTCAGGTAAAAGTTAGTGGTAAAGTTGTTGATACAAATAACTTACCAGTCCCCTATGCTAATGTCTTTTTCCCTGACAGTACTATAGGTACAATTACCGATGAAGATGGTAGGTTTTATATTGAAGACGAAACCACACACCCTAAATTAAACATTTCATTTTTAGGTTACGAGCCACAAACTATTAATGTTAAACAAGGTGCTAATTATAAACTTGTAATAACCCTACAAGAAGTTACTAGTGCCTTAGGCGAAGTTGTCATTGTTACTGGTAAACAGCCCAAAAAGAATAACCCTGCCATAGATATTTTACGTAAAATATGGAAAAACAAACGTAAAAATGGAGTTAAACTATTTGACCAATATCAGTTTAATAAGTACGAAAAATTAGAATTTGATATTAATAATATTGACAGTACTCTTATAAACAGTAAAATGTTTAAAGGAATGGAGTTTGTATTTAACTATACAGACACCTCTCGAATTTCTGGAAAAACATATTTACCTATTTTTTTAAATGAGTCGGTATCTAAAGTTTATGG
>CAZJGP010000069.1:0-3172 GCA_964545595.1 uncultured Flavobacteriaceae bacterium
GGTTTTGTAACAGGTTCTAATGCTAACGGTTTTTCTTCAGGAAAAACGAGGCAAGTTGGGCTTAGTTGCGAAATAGAAGCGATTAGACAAGAGCTTTTTGAAGAATGGGCTTTTGAAGATTTTATGAAAAAGTATGTAGAAGTACATATTGAACATACCACAATAGGACACGGAAAAACACGTGTTTTAAAATGCCATGATACATTTTTATTAGAATTCTATACACGCTTTAGTCATATTTCGGAAGAAGCCATGACTTTTGAGTTGCACATGAAATCAGGAGCAATTGAAGCTTCGTGGAGTACAGCTGCTCATATTGAAAATTGGAGTAGCTTGCCTGAAGAGGGCGAGGTTACAACTATTGAAGAAGAGTTAGAGCCAAGGATAATTGATTATTTTATAAGTGATTTGAATGGAGTTAGTATTAATGATGTAGAAGTTGGGGATAAAATATTAGTTAACATACATACAGAAAATATGGTAGGTAAGACTTACTCTATTAATTTAGATAATCCTGAGGTTGATTTTAAATATAACGGTAAAACTCTTGATAATGATACATTGAAGGATTACACAATCAGCGATGATATAGAAACTATTGAATTAGAAGTAGTAGAAGAGGAAATGGTAATAGTAATTTCAAACGAAATATAATGGCAAATACGTTTAAATTAAAAACGGAATCAGGAGAAAAATCTCTTAATTTAAAGGTGAACCAAAAGAAATGTAATATACCCTCAATTTTGTTAATTAATTCAGAGTGCATTCAAAACTGTGTTTATACAAGTGAATACTCTCAAGGAGATAACACCGATATAGTTGTTGATACTAATTATCAAATAGGAGAAAATACTTTAACGGCTAAAGCTTTAGAACTTTTTTTAAAAACTCAAGAAGGAAAAGATGTCTTTAATCTTTTTTTAGGCAATAAAGAATCTGTGAAAGTAGGAGGCAAAACACTTTTCACTTCGCCTTGTGAAGGGGATTTTTATAATATGCACGCTCTGAACTTTATAGAATCAACAAAGTCTTATGTATCAATGGCTAACGCTTTAGAGCGTGTAGTGCCTAGGTGCGTTTCTGGCGGAATGGAATTCCTAGACTTTCATTCCAAAGCTGCATTAGATGTGGATTATTATTCTAATTTAGATACTTTAAAAAAACTAGGTCATAAGTTTTATGTACGTTTAGAAATACGTATCTATGATTCTATGCAAAAAAAAGTTGCTAGAGAAAAAGGCTGGAGTACTGAACGTTTATTAGGACAATTAGTTCATACAATAGGTCACGAATTTTTTTTACACGGCTATAGAAAAGCTATACCAGCTATGAAGGCAATGATCCATCAAGATTATGAAACTTTTTTAAAAATTATTAAAAGAGATACAGGGAAGAGCGGGGATTACGACCACTTAATGTATTTAAGAAAATATGAAGATGAAGGTCTTAATTTAATGTATTCATTCCAAGATAGTTTGAAAAAAATATTAGGTTTAAAGCTTTTTAACGAAATTAAACAAGAGCACGATTCACGATATCATTCAATAAAACATAATAAAATACCTAATGAAAGCACCCATCATACAGAGTATTAAATTAATATCTATTTTAATTATATCAATTTCCTTAATTAATTGCAAGCAAAATAAATTAAATAAAGAAGATGCTATTTCCATAATGGAAATAATGGACGATTATACTTTAGATAATTACAATCCTAGTTTTGTAGTAGACAATATAAGTCAAACTATTATTGATAAATCTAATTCTGAATTATCAATTAACATAGCTAAAAATTTAGGTTTAGATATTAGTTTTGATGTTGATGATTTAGGTTATGTAAAAGAACAGATAAGGAATAATAAAAATTCCGTTTGGTCGAAAAGCAATATTCATATTGAAGGAGATTTAATAGAGGTGTCAAATAGTTTAAGGGGGAATGAAATTTATTCTAAACTATTTTGGGCGGATTTGAAATCAAAATTTGGGGATGTAAATAAGATTAAAGTATATTCTTTCCCTGTTTTTAATTTAAACCACGATATCTCTTTTGTTACTTATGCTGAATTCTTTAAGAATGCTTCTTTAAATTCGGGTTTTATCACTTGTAAATTTAGAAAATATGCTAACGGTAAATGGAAAAGGGAATCTTGTATTAATGTAAATTAAACAGGTTTCACTTATACCTAGTAAAAAACTTATGATTCTGCCCATAACTTCGCGAGCTGCAAACTAAATTCAATCGACTCTTTATTGATATATTGAAGAAACATATTTTCAGTACTATGACCTGTGATAGCCATTAGTAAAGGAGTAGGATATTTTTCTAAACTATAGAAATTAGTTGCAAAGCTTCTTCGACAAATATGAGTTGTTATCTGTGTATAAAATGAACATAAAGCAAATGAAAATAAATTAACTATTTATTTTATTAACCAAAAATGCCTTAATGAAACAGATATAGAAGAAACTGGTCGATATACTGCTTCGGGAGGTGTTACACCAACAGGTACTGGGGTATCATATTTAATGTTAGACCTTGATGGAAAAATAAAATCAGAAAATATTATTCATGAGGTAATGCATTCTTTAGGTTTAGAGCATACTTTTGAAACAGATCATAAATTTAAAGATGGTAGAACAGATAATTATATGGATTATGATAATACCAAAAAGCACACCTATAAATGGCAATGGGAAAAATTGCATGAATATTCTAAACTAAAAATAAAATGAAGCATATTTTAGTTTTTTCAATAATCGCCTTATTGACTAGTTGTAAATCTATACCTAAAGAATATTTAGTTGAAGATATTATTTGTAATTATAACGACCCTATTTTTATGGTTAATAAAAATGAGTTTATAATTAACTTAGATATTCTCAAAGAATTAAACGAAAAAAAGAGAAGTATCACCTTGGTAGATGATCAAAATTATAAAAATAGATACTCTACTTTATCTAGTGGGAATATAATAAATTACCAAACAAATAAACAATCAAGGATAAGTAAATGGATTTCCTACAGGAAAGATGGGTCTATAAAACAAAGTTCATTTAATTACAGAAACGGCAATTCAAAATTATTCAAAGAAACACATTACGATGAACAAGGAAGTATAACTAAGGTCATAGATTACGAAAAAGGTTATACTATCTGTTGGGCAGAAGC
>CAZJGP010000070.1:0-11359 GCA_964545595.1 uncultured Flavobacteriaceae bacterium
ATCTATTAGTTACACAGATTTAGAAATAATATTTGAAATTTTATCAACACAAGCTGAAAAAATACATTACTTATCTCGGAGAAGAGAATTTGAAGCTCATATTGATTTCCAAGGAGATGAAATGGATTTATTTGGCTTCTATCTCGATAATGGTTTTAACATTGGGGAAACTGAATACGATGAAGGTTTTCATATTAATTTAACTCTAAAATCAAAGGAACTTGACCCTTATTTTATCGGGAAACATAGAAATGTAAAGGTCAAGAAACCTGCATTGAAAAAAACTAAATATTGGATTGATTTATTAAAAAGGACTGAATCAATTTCTCAAAATTGGCTTGCCTCTTCTTTTATTTTATTAAATCTACCAATTGAAGACCAAATTAAATACGAAAAGAACCTGAAGAAGCTAAAAGGAATGATTCTTAACGATGAATGTGAAAAAGAGCATAATTATTTAGTGATGAATTTCGGTCCAAAGAGAAGGGAATATATACTTGTAGGTTACCCTTATAAAAATACAAGTAGAGAAACAAGAAATGGAGTTATGAATGATATTGTTAGCTCCATAGAAAAACAAAAAAATATAAGAGGATATTTAATTATAGGTTACAATCTGAATACGGAAAACTATCCTTATTCAGTAATTGCAGGAAGTCTTGAAACAAAATTTTTCGATAAATTAGACAAATAGCAAAACCAGTTGCCAACAGTGTATAAAAAACATAGGGCATTTGTGGCTTAAACGAAAGGTCTGTGAATATTAACAAAGTCCGCTAAATATAAAATTTGGCTTTTAAACGAACCTTAGATTCAAGTAATAAATGCAACATGATATTAGTATAAAAAACCGACTAGCTTTTAATTTAGACCTAGGTCTAAATTAAAAGCTAGTCGGTAGTTAAAAGAGTTCTATTTTTAGGTCGTCAAAAACTTAAAATAAATGCCGCAATTAACATTAGAACAAAGGTATGAATTATCTTATCTTAAAAAGCAACAGTGTACTAATACTATTATTGCAGAACAACTAGGGGTTCACCCAAGTACTATAAAACGAGAATTGTACCGAAATTCAGATAAAAGAAACGGAGTGTACGACCCTAAATTAGCTCAACGAAAAACGGATGAGCGTCATGCCAATAAACAAAAATCAATTCGTTTCACTCAATCCATTAAAAATTATGTTATTCAATGGTTGAAGGAAGATTATAGTCCTGAACAAATTGTCGGGAAAGCAAAAAAATCTAATATTCCATGTGTTAGCGTAGAAACTATTTATCAATTCATTTGGTCAGATAAAAAGAAGGGGGGCTTACTATATAAGCATTTAAGAACATTAGGTAAACGTTACCAAAAAAGAGGGAGTACAAACAAGAAAAGAGGTCAAATACCAGATAGAGTTTCTATAGAAAAACGCCCAGAGATAGTAGATAAAAAAGAAAGGTTTGGTGATTTAGAAATTGATTTAATTATTGGTAAAGCTCATAAAGGTGCGCTGCTTACTATAAATGAAAGAACTACAGGAATGCTCAAAATGGCATACATCAAAAGCAAAGAAGCCTTAGAAGTACAGTTAAAAACCATTGAATTATTAGAGCCTTGGCTGCCTTTTATACATACTATTACATCAGATAACGGAAAAGAATTTTCAAATCACAAATCAATAGCCGAAGAACTCAATATTGATTTCTACTTTGCTAAACCTTACCATAGCTGGCAAAGAGGAGCTAATGAAAATCTAAATGGATTAGTCCGACAATATTTCCCTAAAAAAGCTAACTTCGATGATATAAAAATTGAACAAGTTAATCAGATTATAGAAAAATTAAATAATAGACCAAGAAAAAAATACGGCTTTTTAACACCCAACGAAAAGTTTGATGAATTTATAACTTCAAAACCTAATATTGCGTTTATGAATTGAATCCACCAAATAAAAAAAACAACTTATTTAATAACTAGTTGAAAACTTGTGAAATAAATAAATATTAAAAAGCTTTTACTATTGCTATTTTAATAGATTTGCTCACAACTTAATTTAAACTAAACAAATGAGTATTAAGAAAATTATTTTATTTCTTTTTGTAAGTTCCGTATTGCTTTTTAGCTGTAAAGAAAAACCAAGCGTAACTTTAGGAAACATTCAAAAATTTAAAGAATATATTTTTGAAGTTTCTTCAGGAATTATTTCAACAAAAGAACAAGTAAAAGTGGTTTTAATGAATCCTATGAAGGACATTGCTGCCTCTGTAGAATTAGACAAAAGCCTTTTCAAGGTAACCCCTAAAGTTGATGGTAAAGTAATGGCTTTAAACAATAGAACCATTGCGTTTATTCCTACAAAAAGATTTGAATCGGATACTCGTTATACTTTTGAATTAGACTTAGGTTCGTTACAAGAAGTAGACAAAGAGTTTGAAACTTTTGTTTTTGATGTAAAAACAATTAAACAAGAGTTTCAAGTTAATACAGGTAATTTAGAAAGTTATTCTAAAGATTGGCAATACTTAAATGGTATTATAAAATCTAGTGATGAAATTTTAACAACTACTGCATTAAAGTTAGTTACGGCTAAGCAAAAGGGGAAATTGCTGCCAATTAAAATTGATACTGAAATTATAGAAGGAAATTATTTTAAATTCAAAATTGATAGTATACAACGTTTTGACAATGACTCTGAAATAGAAATAGAGTGGAATGGTAAAGCCTTTAATATTGATTCTAAAGGAGATTATGATTATGAAATACCAGGAAAAAATAATTTTAAAGTAATTACGGTTAATGTATTTGATGAAAGTGATAAATACATTGAAATTAATTTTTCAGATCCTGTAGATCCTAATCAAAACTTAGACGGTCTAATAACTTTAAAAGGAGAAGATAATTTATCTTTTTCGGTCAATAATAATGTTGTTAAAGTATATGTAGGTAACGTACAAGAAACAAAAAGGTTTAGTATTCGTAAAGGAATTAAAAATACTTCGGGTCATAAATTAAAGAACTCTCTTACTAAAAATATTACGTTTGAAGCATTAAAGCCTGCTGTAAAATTATTACAAAACGGAACCATACTTCCTACATCTGAAAATTTAAAATTTAATTTTGAAGCCGTAGGCTTAAACGCTGTAGATATAACTGTAATTAAAATTTTTGAAGATAATGTTCTTCAGTTTTTGCAAAATAATGAATTAGGAGGTAAAAATGAATTATTAAGAGTTGCTAGACCAGTAGCTAAAAAGACTATAAAATTAACTGATTATGGTGACAATCTAAATAATTGGAAATCATATGCAGTAGATTTAAAGGAAATTATTAATCCTGATCCAGGGGCTATTTATCGTGTAGAAGTTAGTTTTAAGAAACAATATTCAAATTATCAATGTGCTAATCAAGATAATGAATTAATTGAAGAACAATCTATAAATTATGATTCAGAAGCTTTAGAAACAAGTTATTGGGATTCATCATATTACAATGATGAGTATAGCTGGAGAGAATCTGACAACCCTTGTGACAACTCATATTATAGAAACAAGAAAGTTAGTGCTAATATTCTAGCTTCAAACATTGGTGTTATTGTTAAAAAAGGTAGGAATAACACTTATTTTGTTGCAGCTAGTGACATTATTACAACAAACCCAATTGCAAATGCCGAAGTTACTTTTTACAATTATCAACAACAATTAATTGGTAAACAATCTACTGATGAAGATGGTAAGTTGACTTTTGCAGCAGGTAAAAAAGTTTATTTTGCAATCGTTACAAAGAATAAAATTAGCACTTATGTTAAATTAAATGATGGTAGAACATTATCCGTTAGTAAATTCGATGTTTCTGGTACTAAATTAAACAAAGGTCTTAAAGGTTATATTTATGGAGAACGAGGCGTTTGGAGACCTGGTGATACAATACATTTATCTTTTATGTTAAATGATAAAAACAATAAATTACCAGCAAATCATCCTGTAAAAATGAAAGTTTATGACTCTCAAGGAGGATTAAGATATTCAAATGTTAACACATCAGGTTTAAATAATTTTTATAAATTCTCTGTACCTACAGATTCTGACGATTATACAGGTTCTTGGATGGCAAAAATTAGTGTAGGTGGAGCACATTTTACTAAAGAATTAAAAGTAGAAACAATAAAGCCTAATAGATTAAAAATTAAGACATCTATTAATGATGATTTAATAAAATCTAATACTACAGTAAAAGGAGATATAGAAGCCCTTTGGTTGCATGGAGCAATAGCTAAAAACCTAAAAGCAGATGTTAATGTTAGTTTTAATCCAATTAAAACAAAATTTAAGGCGTTTCCTAGTCATATCTTTGATGATCCTACAAAGACATTTTCTAGTAAAGAAAAACAAATATTTGAAGGGAATTTAGATAATAACGGTAAAGCTAAATTCTCTTTTAACCCTAGAACAGATAATAAACCAGCAGGATTGTTAAGAGCTACCTTTATTACAAAAGTATATGAAGAAGGGGGAGATTTTAGTACTGATGCTTTTGCTACAAATTATGCTTCATATAAATCATATGTTGGTATACTAGCTCCTAAAGGAGATGCGGCAAGAAATATGTTGTTGACAGATACTAAACATAAATTTGAAATAGCTACAGTAGATGGAGAAGGTAGACCAACTGCAGTTAAAAATTTAAAAGTATCTATTTATAAAGTAAATCATAATTGGTGGTGGAATGAAAATGAAGATAATTTATCTTCATTTAATACAGGTTCACATAAAAATAAGGTGTTTACTGAAAAAGTTTCTACAGGAGCTAACGGTAAAGGTATATTTGAATTTGAATTAAAGTACCCTGATTGGGGGCGTTATTTAGTATATGTTACTAATGAAGATTCAGGCCACGCTACAGGTGAAATGGTATTTATTGATTGGCCAGGTTGGGCTGGTAAAGCTCGTAAAGGAGACCCTTCTTCAGCAACAATGTTATCTTTTTCTACAGATAAAAAAGAATATAAAGTAGGAGAAAAAGCAGTTATAACATTTCCTTCATCAGGATCAGGTAGAGCATTAGTTACCGTAGAAAATGGAACGGAAGTAATCAAAGGTTTTTGGGTAAAAGCAGCTAAAGGTGATACTAAATTCGAATTACCTATTACAAAAGAAATGACACCTAATGTGTACATAAACATTAGTTTATTACAAAATCATAATAATACTAAAAATGATTTACCAATAAGAATGTATGGTGTTACGGGTATAAAAGTTGAAAACCCTGAAACTAGGTTGTTGCCTAAAATAGAAATGCCAAATGTGTTAGAACCAGAAGAACAGGTAACTGTAAAAGTGAGTGAAACTAATGGTAAGCCAATGACGTATTCTATTGCTATTGTAGATGAAGGTTTATTAGATTTAACAAGATTTAAAACCCCTAATGGATGGCCTACTTTTTATGCAAAAGAAGCTTTAGGAGTAAAAACCTGGGATGTTTATGATGATATTATAGGTGCTTTTGGAGGTAATATTAATCAAGTTTTTAGTATTGGAGGAGATGGTACTCTTGCAGGAGGAAAAAATAAAAAAGCAAATAGATTTAAACCAGTTGTAATTTATGAAGGTCCTTTTGAATTAGGTAAAAATGATAGTAAAGAACATAGGTTAAATATTCCTAAATACATTGGATCGGTAAAAACTATGGTGGTAGCTCATAATCCAGATTTAGAAGCTTATGGTAGTGCCGAAAAAGCAACTCCTGTTCGTAAACCATTAATGGTTTTAGCTTCTATGGCTCGTAAAGTAGTACCTGGCGAAAAAGTTAGAGTTCCAATAACCGTATTTGCTCTAGAAAATAAAATTAGAAATGTAAAAGTATCTATAAAAGCTAATGACATCTTTAAAGTAATAGGGCCATCATCTAAGACAATTAATTACTCAAGTCCTGATGAAAAATTAGCTTATTTTGATGTAGAAGTTCTTAAAAATGGTTTAGGTACTATTGAAATTACAGCTAGTGGACATGGAGAAAAAGCTTCTTATAGTTTAGAGTTAGATGCTTATAACCCTAACCCAGAAAGTTTAGAAACAACCGATTATGTACTAGAACCAAATACATCGAAAATAGTATCATTTAATACTTTTGGAGTAGAAGGGAGTAATAGTGCTTTTATAGAATTGTCTACTTTTCCGTCAATGGATTTTACAGGTAGATTACAATATTTGATTAAATATCCACATGGATGCTTAGAGCAAACAACTTCTAGTGCTTTTCATCAATTATATATAGGTGATATATTTAAATTATCAGATGTTAAAAAAGAGAAAACGCAAGATCATATTCAGTTTGCAATTAATAAACTGGCTAAATTTCAAAAAAATAATGGAGGGTTCTCTTATTGGCAAAACCAAGGTAATGTAAATGATTGGTCTACCAGTTATGCTGGCCATTTTATGCTAGAGGCAGAACAAAAAGGATATGTTTTACCACTTGATTTTAAAAGTAACTGGTTAAAATATCAAAAAAAGACTTCAGAAAGGTGGGTTTCAGGTAGTAACCAATTAGCGCAAGCATACCGTTTATATACATTAGCTATTGCAGGTAAACCAGACAAGTCTTCAATGAATAGACTTAGAGAGTTGGAAAACTTAGAACCGTTAGCTAAATTAAGATTAGCTGCTGCTTATGCTGTTACAGGTAAAGATGCTGCTGCCGAAGAGTTAATTAATGAATTTAATTCTTTTGAGAATTTAGAATCAATAGCTTCTTCAAGTTCTAATTATGGTTCTAAAATGAGAAATTTAGCTATGATTTTAGAAACTTTTGTTTTATTAGAACAAAATTCTAAAGCCAAAATTTTAGCAGATACTATAGCTAATGCGCTTACTAGTGAAAGCTACATGAGTACTCAAACAACTTCATATTGTTTATTAGCAATGTCTAAATACGCCAAATTAATTGGTAACAAACCGCTTAATATAGAATATAAAGTCAATAATGAAAACCAGGTAGCTGTAAAATCAGACCGAGCAGTGGTTTTAGATAATTTTAAAGTTAAAACAGGTAGTAACACTATTAAAATTACCAATAATGAAAATGCTACAATTCATGTTCGTCTTTTAAATAATGGAATTTTACCTATAGGTAACGAAAAAGTTATTGAAAAAGGGCTTTCAGCTAAAATAGAATTTAATGACAAAAAGGGGCGTAAAATTGATGTTACTAAAATACAGCAAGGAACAAATTTTGTAGCTAATATTACTTTAAGTAATACTAAATCTCTAACGGTAAAAGATGTAGCTCTTAGTGCTATTTTTCCATCAGGATGGGAAATTATAAATACTCGATTTAATACATCTAGTTCAGGAAGCAGTAGCATTGACAATCAAGATATAAGAGATGATCGTGTTAATTATTATTTTGATTTAAGAGCAAACCAAACAAAAATATTAAAAGTGTTATTGAATGCTTCATATTTAGGAAGCTATTATTTACCAGGTGTTCAGGGTGAAGCTATGTATGATGAGAATTATTTTGTGCGAACAAAAGGGCAATGGGTTCAGGTTGTAGAATAAAAGTCTAAAAATATTTAGAACACTATTCTAATTTATGCAAGTAATAATAGATTTTATTAATAAACATAGACTTAAAACAATGGTATTAGTTGTTTTAGGTCTATGTTATTTTTTTTGCCTACCAAGCAAATTGTTTAAAACCCCTTATTCAACTTTAATAGAAAGTAATGAAGGAGAGCTACTAGGGGCTTTAATAGCAGATGATGGGCAATGGCGGTTTCCAATTTCAGATTCCATACCTGAAAAATTTGAAAAATGTATTCTGCAGTTTGAAGATGAATATTTTTATCAACACCCAGGTTTTAACCCGGTGTCTATGTTTAATGCCTTAAAAGCAAATTTAAAGGCAAATAGAGTTGTTAGAGGGGGGAGTACTATAACACAACAAGTAATTAGGCTTTCTCGACAAGGAAAGAAAAGATCTTATTTTGAAAAAATTATTGAATTAATTTTAGCAACAAGGTTAGAGCTTAAAGAAAGTAAACAAGACATCTTAAGAACCTATGTTTCGCAAGCCCCTTACGGAGGAAATGTAGTAGGGCTTGAAGCTGCATCGTGGAGATATTATAACGTAGCACCATCAAAATTATCATGGGCACAAAATGCTATGTTAGCAGTGTTACCCAATGCACCAAGTTTATTATATCCGGGAAAAAATACCAATTTACTTTTACAAAAAAGAAATAGGTTACTTAAAAAGTTATATGAAACTAAAGTTATAGATAACATTACGTATAATTTAGCTATTGAAGAAGATAACCCTATTAAACCAAAAGCTTTACCACAATTAGCTCCACATTTATTACAACAAGTAGCTAAAAAACAAAAAGGAGAACGTGTAAAAACATCATTAAATATTAGAACACAAGAACTTGCATTAGACATTGTTAAAAAGCATCATCTTTTACAAGCAGGTAATGAAGTTCATAATATGGCAGCACTTATTTTAGATGTTAAAACTAAAAAGGTAATTAGTTATATAGGCAATACAAATACAACTAAAGAACACCATAAAGATGTAGATATTGTTATGGCTCCAAGGAGTACGGGTAGTGTTTTAAAACCATTCTTATATATGGCTATGTTAGATGCAGGTGAACTTTTGCCAGAAACTATATTACCTGACGTACCAACAACTATAGGAAATTATAAACCTGAAAATTTTACATTAAATTATTTAGGAGCAATTTCAGCTAAACTAGCTTTAGCAAAATCGCTTAATATTCCAGCAGTAAGAATGCTTCAAAGTTATGGAATGACACGTTTTTATGATTTATTACAAAGTTTGTCAATTAAAGATATTAATAAAGGAGCCGATCATTATGGGTTATCTTTAATTTTAGGTGGAGCAGAAGGTAATTTGTGGGATTTATGTGGAGCATATAGTAATTTAGCCTCTACATTAGCAGGTTATAATGCTAATTCAAGTAGTTATTTCTCTAAAGAATTTCAAAAACCGAGTTACTTAAAAAAAGGAAAAATAGACAGAGGCAAATTTTCATTAAATAAAAATACATTAAATGCAAGTAGTATTTACTTTGGCTTTGAAGCAATGAAAGAATTAAATAGGCCTAGCATAGATAATTCTTGGAGGTATTATGACTCGGCACAACAAATTGCTTGGAAAACAGGTACTAGCTTTGGTAATAGAGATGCATGGTCAATTGGTGTAACTAAAGATTACGTAGTAGGGGTATGGGTAGGTAATGCAGATGGCGAAGGTAGACCAGAATTAACAGGAGTTAAATCTGCTGCACCAGTAATGTTTAATTTATTTGATATTTTACCACAATCAGAGTGGTTTTTAGATCCTTTAGATAATTTAATAGAAGCTAAAATTTGTAATAAGAGTGGTAATTTAGCTAGTAATTTATGTCCCTATACAATTAAAAAAATACCAGAAGATGGTATTAAAACATCAGCATGTTCCTATCATAAATTAGTGCATTTAAATCAAGAAAAAACCTATAGGGTGAATGCTTCTTGTGAAAGTGTAGAGAATATAAGTTCAGTTTCACATTTTGTTTTACCACCTTTAATGGCATGGTATTATAAAAAACATCATATAGATTATAAAAATTTACCTCCTTTAAGAGAAGATTGTAAAGGTGAAACTATATCGGTCATGGCTTTTTCTGAACCTGTAAATACAAATACAGTTATTGTTCCTAAAGATTTATCAGGAAATTTAAATAAGGTTGTTTTTAAAATAGCACATATTAATTCGGAAGCAAAAATACATTGGTATTTAAATGATATTTACTTAAAAACCACTCAAGATTTTAATGAGATAGGTATTGATTTTACAAAAGGAAATCACATTGTTACAGCAATAGATAATTTAGGGAATGAAATAAGTAGAAAAATACTCATTAAATGATTTTTTATGCGACAGACTCTATAAAAGGAATATTATGAAAGAAAAATTAAAAATAGATTTAGTATCAGATGTGGTATGCCCATGGTGTATTATAGGTTATAAACGTTTAGAAAAAGCTATAGCTGAATTAGGAGTTGGAGATCAAATAGAAATTGAATGGCAACCGTTTGAATTGAACCCGTAAATGCCTGCGGAAGGACAAGATGTTACGGAGCATATTACAGAAAAATATGGTTCTACACCTGAACAACAAAAAGAATCAAGAAGACAAATGACCGAAATAGGTGAGGAGCTTGGTTTTACATTTGATTATTTTGAAGGTATGCGAATGATTAATACATTCGATGCACATGTTTTATTAGAGTATGCTAAAGCTTTTGGAAAGCAAACAGAGTTAAAGTTATGTTTAATAAAAGCATTTTTTAGTGATCGTAAAGATGTTTCTAAAAAGGAAATTTTAAAAGAAGCTTTATTACAAGTTGATTTAAATACAGAAGAAGGATTAGCTAAATTAGATAATGATGCTGCTCGTTCAGAAGTAAGAACCACTCAAGGTTACTGGCAAAGATTAGGAGTAAAGTCTGTACCAACAATTGTTTTTGATAGAAAAAGTGCTGTAACAGGAGCTCAACCGGTTGATACTTTAAAACAAATTTTATCAGAATTACTTCAAAAATAATTTTATAAAAAAGATTTAAATATATCTTTGTATATCTAATTATTCATTGTATATTTGCATCCTAATTTTGAGCATTTGTTAAAGTGTATTTTTAATAATTACTTATTTAGGTAAAAGCCGATGTAGCTCAGCTGGCTAGAGCAGCTGATTTGTAATCAGCAGGTCGTGGGTTCGAGTCCCTCCATTGGCTCTTTTATTTTAATATCCGATATGTTTATTCATATCGGTTTTTTTTTGTCTACTAATATTTAACTATGAATAATTTTAGCTTTATTGGTCTCAAAAATAGTTAAAACTATGCACTTTAGTGCATCTCGCTTTAGCTTCTAAAAACTTTTATCTTTGTTTTATGTCGAAGCAAAGGTCAAATTGGACTTATTAGATTTGTTAGGACACAAAGTTAAGAGATATAGGGTTACATAATTTAAGTTTGAATTATGTTAAAAACAAAAAAGAATTATAGTGCCTCATTTAAAGAAAAGGCTGTGAAATTAAGTCAGGCACGAGTCAGAGTTAAGGAAATTAGTTAAGAGCTAGATATTCCATATTCGGTGTTATCCAGATGGCGAAAGGAGTCAGCTACATTCGGTAAGAATAGTTTTCCAGGTAAAGGAAAGCCAAAACTCACAGATGAACAACGAGAAATAGCTGAATTAAAGAAGGCATTAAAAGATGCCCAATTAGAACGTGATATTTTAAAAAAGGCATCAGTATCTTCTCCAAGAGTGACAAGAAAAATTTAGATTTATAAAGCAACAT
>CAZJGP010000071.1:0-4029 GCA_964545595.1 uncultured Flavobacteriaceae bacterium
AACACTTTGTAAAGCATTTCTTTTAGTGTCTACAGTAATAGTTATTGGTAAAATACCGTTGCGTTCTTCTTTTGTTTTTACAGAAGATAAATCACTTTTTTGGATACTTTCTTTATATTCTTTTTGAGTTTGACGAGATACCTCTAGGTGATTTTTATGATTGTTAAAATCATTACTTAAAATGGAGTGTTCTGCTTTTAAAGCAGTAAATTCTTTTTGTGTGTTGTTATATTTTAAGATAGAAGCTTCAATACTTTTAATAAAAACATCAGTTTGCAAAGTAGGAGGTAAGTTATAATTGAATTTCGCTAACCTAACTTTTAATGAGCTTTCTAATTCATCACATGATTTTGTTAGGTCATCTACCGATTTTTGAATAGCAACAATATTCGCTTCTATATTTTTAACCTTTTCCTTACGTGTAGCAATAGCCGTTTTTAAAATATTAAAAGTTGCTTTTTGAGTCTCTATTTTTTCAGATAATTTATTTTTAGACTTCTGTAAATCTTGAGCAACCTTAATAGCTTCATCTAAGTTTTTAATTTGATTTTCAAGTAAATCTAATTCCGATTTTATTTTGGGTAAATCAGTAATATCACAAGCTATAATTAGTTCTTTGGCTTCATTTTTATATGATGCTAATTCTTTGGTTACAGCTGTAATTTGTGTGTTTATATTACTGATAGAAGTTTTTAAAGCCACTTCTTTTTTGTCAATACTGTTTTTAGAATCACGTATGATTTGAAGTTCTTCTTTTCGTTTGTTAAGTTCTAGTTCGGCTTTAGATACATCAATCTTTTGTAAATTATCCGTAAACGGATGATCTATAGAACCACATAATCCGCAAGGTTCCCCTTTTGTTAAATGCTGTCGGTCAGTTTCGTACTTCGCAATACTTTTTTCTAATTCTAAAATTTTAGAAGCGTCAGTAACTGCTTTTTCTTGTAAATTGAAATCCTTTTGAGTAGCCTTCAATTCTTTTTGAATAGCTTCAATTTCTTTATCAAAAGATTGTCTTTTTTCTGATAAGTCAAAGAGTTCTTTATTTGCTTTTATAGTCTGTTTGGAAAGATTTTTAAACTGCTTCCAATTAGATTCTTTCTCTGATACTTCTTTTTTCTGATCTAAGAGCTTTTCTAAATCATTTTTGGCTAGTTTATCTGATACTAAATCGAACTTCTTTTCAATAGTTTCTAAATCAGAAGTTTTATTGTCAAATTGTTTGGTTTCTTCCTGAAGAAGAACAGCAATTTTTTCTTTCTCTTTAGTTTGCTCTATGATAAATTCGCTGTCTTTTTTTAATGATTTTTTGTCTGTTTTTAAGAGAATTAAATCTTGAGTCCAAGAGGATATCTCTTTATCAACTTCTTTTAAAGAACTATTTTTTATTAAAAACTCTTCAGATTGTTTCGAGTTCTTTTCATTCTCAGCTATTTTTTGAAGACATTTTTTTTCTTCTTCTTTAGTTTTTTGAATTTTAAGGACAAGGTCTTCTAATTTTAGAGAGAGCTTTTGTTTGTTCTCAATCTCGTTTTTGAGTTTATTGTCTAAAGTGGTTACTGCATCAAACTTTGGTAACCAATTAGTGAACTCTTTATTAGCAGTTTCTGTGTCTACTGTATCTTTTGCTACTTGTTTGTTTAAATTTTCAAGAATAGGAGTGAGCGCTCTTAATTCCTTTTCAATAAGGTTTAACTGAGTTTCCTTTTTATCTTTATCTTTTTCTTTTCTATTGTATTCTTGAACAAGCTCTTTAAAAGGAATTGCTTTCTGGTGTAAAGCCAACAAAGCCAAATCAGCTTTGTGTTTGTCAACATACAAATCTATCTTTTTAGAATCTTCAATTAGTTTGTTAGACTCTTCTTGTAATGTCTTTTGTTTAGCGTACCATTCAACAATTAATAGCGTAGCTTTTAATTCAGTTTCTGTATTTAAAATAGCTTCATCAAGCTCTTTATCTTTTTGGGTAAGCAATTCTTTAGCGTCGTCATTTAAAACATCATCAGCATTAATTTTAGCTTTAATACTTTCTAATTTCTTTTCCTCGGAACCTTTTCGTTCTAAAATTCCTTGTCCAATCTTTTTATAAATCTTCTCGCCAGTAATTTGCTCTAGTAATTTTCCTTTATCAGGGCCTTTAGCGGTTAAAAACGAAGCAAATTCTCCTTGTGCTAACAATACAGAACGTAAAAACTGATTATAATCTAAACGAGTAACTTTGATAACTTCAGTTAGTAAATTTCTTTTCTGATTCGCTAAAATTTCATTAGAAGTTAAGTTTTTTAAGCTAACCTCTTCTTTTGGGGTTTTATAAGGTTTGCCATTTTTATCAGCTATTCGAATACTCCAAAATACTTCGTAAACAATACTGTCATTTTCAAAAGTAATTCTACTAAAAGCATCATTAGCGCCGTGACTCACTACATTTATTAACGAACCTTTATTACCATTAAAACGCGGTACGTTATGATACATGGCAATAGTAATGGCATCTAAAATGGTAGTTTTTCCAGCACCGGTAGAACCCGTGATGGCAAATAAACCAACATCTTTAAATTGTTCATTTTCAAAATCAATAAGAATAGGAGTAGCTGATTTTAATGAATTTATATTTTGTATTTCTACCTTTAAAATTTTCATTCGCTATAGCTTATTGTTCTTTAACCGATTGTAAAACTTCATTAAAAGCATCCCAAACTTCGGGTCTTTCTTTTAAATCGAAATCCATTTCTTTGCATTTTAGCTCAAAAACTTCAGTTGGTACCAGTTCTTTAATCGACTTTGTATTTTCTAACAACTCTTCAATCCCTTGGACTTTTCGTTGTTTTTTTAAGGAAATTTTTAATAATTCAAAAGGATAATTCTCAGCAGATTTCTTTAAGTCATCTGTATTAATTGTGTTTTTTTCATTTAAAATAACTTCTACCCAAGGAGTTAGTTGATAATCATTGGAAATACAAGTAGGGAACAAGTTTATGCATTCAGCTATGCTTCCTGTTAATTTGTAAAACTCTCTAAAATTAGGAACTATAACATCTTCAATAGTTGAAATTTCGTTGTTTTCAATAGTTAAAACAATCACTTTTTTATCGTAATTAAGCTCACTGAAACTTAACACATTAGGAGAACCAGAATAACGGACTTTATTGTTTTCGCCAATAATCTGTGGACGATGTAGATGTCCTAAAGCAATATAATCGAATGTTTTTGGGAAATCTTCGGCACCAATATGACCTAAAGTTCCCACATAAATATTTTGTTCACTATCAGAAACAGAACCTCCTGTAGCAAATAAATGTCCCATAGCAATTATGGGAGCTTTGGTAGTATTTATCAACTCAGCTTGTTTAGCAACTGCTTTATAATGATTAATTAAAGCAGTTTTATATTTATCGGTTAATTCATCAAAAGTTTCACCGGCAACAGCTCGTCTAATATCACCATCTCGTAAATAGGGAACAGCCCCAATAATTACTTTTTCTTGATTATTTTCTATTTCAAAAACTTCATCTTCAATATGCTCGGTAGCTTTTCCAACAACCTTAATAGCCAAAGCACCCAATAATTCTTTTGGTGCGTTTAGGGTTCCTGGAGAATCGTGATTTCCACCAGTAATAACAATAGAATTACAGGTTGTAGCTTTTAGTTTTACCAAAAAGCTGTAGTATATTTCTAAGCTTTGATTAGACGGGGAACCTGTATCGAAAATATCCCCTGAAATTAATAATACATCTATTTTATGGTCAATAATGTAGTTTTCAATCCAATTTAAAAACAAAGTTTGCTCTTCAAATTGCGATTGCTCATGTAGCCTATGTCCTAGATGCCAATCGGCAGTATGAAGTATTTTCATTTGTTTTAGTTTTACTTGCAAGTAAATTTAAAAAAAAAATTAAAACCCCATTAACCGTTTAATCCATTTTAATTTACTTGGGGTTAAAGGTGAAAACTTAAGAGGGAGTTCTATCCAAGAAGACTTACTAACGATACTTTTAAAGTGCGAAAATGTTTTAAAACTGTGCTCTCCAT
>CAZJGP010000072.1:0-5150 GCA_964545595.1 uncultured Flavobacteriaceae bacterium
ATATGTAATAAACAAAAAGAATCCTAGATTTAAACAAAGACAAGGGTAAGTTATGGCAAGAATCGCAGGTATTGATATTCCAAAGAATAAAAGAGGTGTAATCGCTTTAACATACATCTTTGGTATAGGAAACAGTAGAGCTAAGGAAGTATTAGCTAACGCAAAAATTGACGAAAGCATCAAAGTTCAAGATTGGACAGATGATCAAATTGCAGCAATTCGTGAACAAGTAGGAACTTTTACTATAGAAGGTGAATTACGTTCAGAAGTTCAATTAAACATCAAACGTTTAATGGATATTGGATGTCAAAGAGGTATTCGTCACAGACTTGGGTTACCATTAAGAGGTCAAAGAACGAAGAATAACTCTCGTACAAGAAAAGGTAAGAGAAAAACTGTAGCTAACAAGAAAAAATAATCATTGATTATTTTTTACTAATCGTAAAGAATTATGGCAAAGTCTAAAGTAGCAAAAAAACGTAAAGTTGTAATAGAATCAGTTGGTGAAGCTCACGTAACTGCATCTTTCAACAATATAATTATTTCTTTAACAAACAAAAAAGGTGACGTTATCGCTTGGTCATCTGCAGGTAAAATGGGTTTCAGAGGTTCTAAAAAGAATACTCCTTACGCAGCTCAATTAGCAGCAGAAGATTGTTCAAACGTTGCTAAAGAAGCAGGTTTACGTAAAGTAAAAGTGTACGTTAAAGGACCAGGTAACGGTAGAGAATCTGCAATCAGATCTATCCACAATGCTGGTATTGAAGTAACAGAAATCATTGATGTTACACCAATTCCTCATAATGGATGTCGTCCACCAAAGAGAAGAAGAGTATAATTTATATTTTAACTAAAAATAGGAATAAGATTATCGAAGGAGTTAGCCTTAATTCATAATCCCTATTTAAATCAATTAGAAATGGCAAGATATACAGGACCAAAAACTAAGATTGCTCGTAAGTTTGGCGAAGCAATATTTGGAGAAGATAAAAACTTCGAAAAGAGAAATTACCCACCAGGACAACATGGGTCTGGAAAAAGAAGAGGTAAAAATCTGAATATGCTATCCAATTAATGGAAAAGCAAAAAGCTAAATATACTTATGGTATCTTAGAAAAGCAATTCCGTAACTTATTTGACAAGGCAACACGTGCAACAGGAATTACTGGTGAGGTTTTACTTCAACTTTGTGAATCTCGTTTAGATAACGTTGCTTTCCGTATGGGATTATCTAATTCTCGTAGTGGTGCTCGTCAATTAGTTTCTCACCGTCACATTACTGTGAATGGAGAAATTGTTAACATACCATCTTACCAAGTTAAAGCCGGAGATGTTATTGGTGTTAGAGAAAAATCTAAATCATTAGAAGTTATTTCTAACTCATTAGCTGCAAATAGTACAGTTTACGAATGGATTACATTCAATACTGCTACTAAAGAAGGAACTTTTGTTTCTGTACCAGCACGTATTCAGATTCCTGAAACGATTAATGAGCAGTTCATTGTTGAATTGTACTCTAAATAATAACATTTAATATATTGGTATTTAGCCAAAGGGTTTTTTGTTTTCTTCAAACAATAAACCGCGCAACTAAATAACAATTAAAACGAAGAAATATGGCAATATTAAATTTTCAGAAACCTGATAAGGTTATAATGATTGATTCTACTGAATTCGAAGGTAAATTTGAATTCAGACCTTTAGAACCAGGATATGGTTTAACAGTTGGAAACGCTTTAAGAAGAGTGCTTTTATCTTCATTAGAAGGTTTTGCAATTACTTCTTTAAGAATGGAAGGTGTTGAGCATGAGTTCTCAACTTTGAAAGGTGTTGCAGAAGATGTTACTGAAATTATCTTAAACTTAAAACAAGTTCGTTTTAAACGTCAGATAGAAGATGCTGATAGTGAAACTGTTTCTATATCAGTTTCAGGTCAAGAACAATTAACTGCTGGAGATTTTCAGAAATTTGTTTCAGGTTTTCAGGTACTAAATCCAGATTTAGTTATTTGTAACATGGATAAATCTACTACAATAGATTTAGAAATTTCAATTGAAAAAGGAAGAGGTTATGTTCCTGCTGAAGAAAATAAAAAGGCTAATGCTCCTATTGGAACTATTTTTATTGATTCAATTTACACTCCAATTAAAAATGTTAAATATAGCATTGAAAATTACCGTGTAGAACAAAAAACTGATTATGAAAAATTAGTTTTTGAAATTCAATCAGATGGTTCTATTCATCCAAAGGAAGCTTTGACTGAAGCTGCTAAGATTTTGATTCATCACTTCATGTTATTCTCAGATGAGCGTATTACGCTTGAGGCTGATGAAATAGCACAAACTGAAACTTATGATGAAGAATCATTACACATGCGTCAGTTACTTAAAACTAAATTAATTGATATGGATCTTTCGGTTCGTGCTCTTAATTGTTTAAAAGCTGCTGAAGTTGATACATTAGGAGATTTAGTTTCTTTTAATAAAAATGAC
Source organism: uncultured Flavobacteriaceae bacterium (assembly GCA_964545595.1). Taxonomy (GTDB): domain Bacteria; phylum Bacteroidota; class Bacteroidia; order Flavobacteriales; family Flavobacteriaceae; genus Aquimarina. Next base: position 2,493 of record CAZJGP010000072.1, read on the forward strand.
TTAATGAAGTTCCGTAATTTTGGTAAAAAGTCTTTAACAGAGCTTGAAGAGCTTGTTAATGTTAAAGGATTAAGTTTTGGAATGGACTTAAGTAAGTACAAGTTAGATAGAGATTAATACATCATATTTTGCGCCTCATACTGAGTCGATGCAAGATGGTGATTAAATAAAATGTCATGAGACACGGAAAAAAAGTAAATCATTTAGGAAGACAAACAGCACACCGTAAGGCGATGCTTGCTAATATGGCTTGTTCACTAATTGAGCACAAAAGAATAAATACTACTTTAGCTAAAGCTAAAGCGTTAAAGCAATTTGTTGAGCCTTTAGTAACTAAATCTAAAGTTGATACTACGCATAACAGACGCTTAACTTTTTCTAAGTTACGTAGTAAAGAAGGTGTAACTGAATTATTTAGAACTGTAGCTCCTAAAGTGGGTGACCGTCCAGGTGGTTATACACGTATTATTAAGTTAGGAAATCGTTTAGGAGATAATGCTGAAATGGCAATGATTGAATTAGTTGATTTCAACGAAATATACACAGCTGGTAAAGCAACTGCTAAAAAGTCTACTCGTCGTGGTAGATCTAAAGCTAAAGCTGCTCCAGTTGATAACACAGCTTCTAATGAAGAAGAATAGATATCTGTTTGATATTTAATTTAAAGCCAATCCTTACGGATTGGCTTTTTTTGTATTAATTTTTTTGTGTTTGTTTAATTAAAAAAAAACGGAATTCATTTTATATAAATAGTAAAATACTGTACTTTTGCGCAGATTTGTCTAGTTCGAAAATGACTATGTAAAATCATTTAATTATCAATAAGGATTCAAGTAAAATTCATAGCAAGATGAAATATCAGTCTAGAAAAAAAGCCATTATTTTATTATCAGATGGAACTATTTTCCACGGTAAAGCAGTAGGGAAAGAGGGAAGTGCTTTTGGTGAAGTTTGTTTTAACACAGGAACAACAGGTTACCAAGAAATTTTTACAGACCCTTCGTATACAGGTCAAATTATGGTAGCTACTAATGCACATATTGGTAACTATGGTACACTTGATGAAGATTTAGAGTCAGATACTGTTAAGATTGCAGGTCTTGTAGTTAAAAACTTCAGTTATGAGTTTTCAAGACCAGGTTCTAAATCATTACAATCTTTTTTAGAAGATAATAATTTATTAGCCATTTCTGATGTTGATACTAGAGCTTTGGTAAGCTATATTAGAGATAATGGTGCTATGAATGCTGTTATTTCTACTGAAGTAGATAATATTGAAGGTTTAAAAGAACAATTAGCTGCTATTCCTGATATGAAAGGTTCTGAATTAGCTTCAACTGTTTCTACTAAAGAGCCATATTTTTATGGTGAAGAATCTGCTAAATATAAAATTGCAGCTTTAGATTTAGGTATTAAAAGAAATATACTTAGAAACCTTGCTAAGCGTGATGCTTATATAAAAGTATTCCCTTATAATACTCCTTTATCAGAAATGAAAGCTTGGGAGCCTAACGGATATTTTTTATCTAACGGTCCTGGTGATCCAGAACCTTTAAATGATGCCATTGAAGTAGCTAAACAATTAGTGGATGAAAACTTACCAACTTTTGGTATTTGTTTAGGTCATCAAGTAATTGCTTTATCTCAAGGTGTTAAAACTTTTAAAATGTTTAATGGTCACCGTGGTATTAATCATCCAGTATTAAATTTAGAAACAGGTAAAGGTGAAATTTCTTCTCAAAACCATGGTTTTGCTGTAGAAAGAACGAGTGCAGATACTAATGAAAATGTAATTGTTACTCATGAGCATTTAAATGACAAAACTGTAGCAGGTATCAAAATTAAAGATAAAAACTGTTTCTCAGTTCAATATCACCCAGAAGCAAGCCCTGGACCAAATGATGGAACTTATTTGTTCGATCAATTTATTGCAAACTTAAAGTAGAAATAATATACTTAAGTATTTATACCATGTATGTTTTGTATATTGCATGGAATTAGAAAAAAGAAAATTAAATTAAAAAATAATAACATGAGTATTATCCTTAGTGTTCACGCAAGACAAATTCTTGATTCACGTGGAAACCCGACAGTAGAAGTAGATGTAGTTACTGAAAATGGCGTGCTTGGTCGTGCAGCTGTTCCTTCTGGAGCATCAACAGGTGAGCATGAAGCAGTTGAACTTCGTGATGGAGGAAAAGATTACATGGGTAAAGGTGTGCTTAAAGCAGTTTCAAATGTAAACGAAATCCTTGCTGAAGAATTAATTGGTTATTCAATTTTTGATCAAAACTTAATTGATCAAGTAATGATTAATCTTGACGGAACTCCTAATAAATCTAAATTAGGAGCTAACGCAATTTTAGGTGTTTCATTAGCAGTTGCTAAAGCAGCAGCTAACGAATTAAATATGCCATTATATCGTTATGTTGGTGGAGTAAGTGCTAACACACTTCCTGTTCCAATGATGAACATTATTAATGGAGGTTCTCACTCTGATGCTCCTATTGCTTTTCAAGAGTTTATGGTTATGCCAGTTAAAGCAAAAAACTTTACGCATGCTATGCAAATGGGAACTGAAATTTTCCATAACCTTAAAAAAGTATTACATGACCGTGGTTTAAGTACTGCTGTAGGTGATGAAGGTGGTTTTGCTCC
>CAZJGP010000073.1:0-6226 GCA_964545595.1 uncultured Flavobacteriaceae bacterium
TATGTAATGATTCTTCATCATACGTTTCAGTTTGTGCTATCTCATCTGCCTCTAATGTAATTCTCTCATCTGAGAATAACATAAAGTGGTGGATTAAAATCTTAGCAGCTTCTGTTAAAGCATCCTTAGGATTAATAGAACCATCAGTGTCAATATCAAAAACTAATTTTTCGTAATCAGTTTTTTGCTCAACACGGAAATTTTCAACAGCATATTTTACATTCTTTATAGGAGTGTAAATTGAATCTGTAAAAATAGTTCCTAATGGCGCACCTGGTCTTTTGTTTTCTTCTGCAGGAACAAATCCTCTACCTTTTTCGATATTAAGTTCCATATTGAACTTTACAGATTTATCCATATTACAAATCACTAAATCTGGATTTAATACTTGAAATCCTGAAATAAATGATTGTAAATCACCAGCTGTTAATTGATCTTGACCTGATACTGAAATTGAAACAGTTTCTCTATCAGTCTCTTCAATTTGCTTTTTAAAACGAACTTGTTTTAAGTTTAAGATGATTTCCATTACATCTTCCACAACACCTTCTATAGTAGAAAATTCGTGCTCAACACCATTCGCTCTAATAGAAGTAATTGCAAAACCTTCTAATGAAGATAATAACACTCTTCTTAAAGCATTACCGATTGTTAAACCAAATCCTGGTTCTAAAGGTCTAAACTCAAATCTTCCTGTAAAATCAGTAGATTCAATCATTATTACCTTATCCGGCTTTTGAAAATTTAAAATTGCCATATTTTTTTTCTTCTTTTTAATTGTTATTCAGTTGCGCGGTCTATAAGTATGAAGAAATACAAATAGACCCTTTGGCTGAATCTCAATATGATTAATTTATTACTTAGATTATAATTCTACGATTAATTGCTCTTTAATGTTCTCAGGAATTTGTAATCTTTCTGGAGCTTTAATAAAAGTTCCAGATTTTAAATCTGCATTCCAGTTTAACCATTCAAAAACATTGTTTCTGTTAGCTAAAGCATTTTCAATTGCAACTAAAGATTTAGATTTTTCTCTTACAGCAACTACATCTCCTTCGCTTAAACTATAAGATGGAATATTTACAATTTCTCCGTTTACAGTAATGTGACGGTGAGAAACTAATTGACGTGCACCACTACGAGAGTTAGAAACTCCTAAACGGTATACAACGTTATCTAAACGAGATTCACATAATTGTAATAAAACCTCACCTGTAATTCCTTTAGAAGCAGATGCTTTTTTAAACAATCCACGGAACTGACGCTCTAAAATACCGTAAGTATATTTCGCTTTTTGCTTTTCCATTAATTGGATAGCATATTCACTTTTCTTTCCACGACGACGGTTATTTCCGTGTTGTCCTGGAGGATAATTTCTTTTTTCAAAAGACTTATCGTCTCCGAATATCGCTTGTCCGAATTTACGGGCGATTTTTGATTTTGGACCAGTATATCTTGCCATTACTATAAAATAGATTAAAAATTAATTGGGTATCTATGAATTAAGGTCACTGTCCTTCGATAGATAAAAGCCCCAAAGATAATAAATATAAAGTTATTAAACTCTACGTCTTTTTGGTGGACGACATCCGTTATGTGGCATTGGAGTTACATCAATGATTTCTGTAACTTCAATTCCTGAATTATGCAAAGTACGGATAGCAGATTCTCTACCATTTCCTGGACCTTTAACATAAGCCTTAACTTTCTTTAAACCAGCTTCAGAAGCAACTTTTGCTGCATCTTCAGCAGCTAATTGTGCTGCATAAGGAGTATTCTTTTTAGAACCTCTGAAACCCATTTTACCAGCTGAAGACCATGAAATAACGTCTCCTTTTTTGTTGGTTAACGAAACAATAATGTTATTGAATGATGCAGTTACGTGAGCTTCACCTACCGCCTCAACAATTACTTTACGTTTTTTTGCTGTTGACTTTGCCATTTTTTTTAATTTTTAGAGTTAGATACTGAAAATGATATATTAAATATCGGCACCAATACCTACTTTCTAATTAGAATTATTTAGTTACCTTCTTCTTGTTAGCAACTGTTTTACGCTTACCTTTTCTCGTTCTAGAGTTATTTTTAGTACGTTGACCTCTTAAAGGTAAACCAACTCTATGACGAATACCTCTGTAACATCCAATATCCATTAATCTCTTAATGTTTAATTGAGTTTCAGAACGTAATTCTCCTTCAATTGTATAAGCACCAGCAGCCTCACGAATAGCTCCAATCTGATCATCATTCCAATCAGATACTTTGATATTCTCATCCACTTTTGCAACAGCTAAAATTTCTTTAGCTCTGCTACTTCCAATTCCGAAGATATAGGTTAATGCTATAACTCCTCGCTTTTGTTTAGGTATATCTACCCCTGCAATTCTTGCCATAATTACCCTTGTCTTTGTTTAAATCTAGGATTCTTTTTATTAATTACGTAAAGACGTCCTTTTCTGCGTACAATTTTGCAGTCGGCACTTCTTTTCTTTAATGATGCTCTAACTTTCATAATTAGTATCTATAGGTTATTCTTGCCTTCGAAAGATCGTAAGGACTCATTTCTAATTTAACTTTATCACCAGGAAGTAATTTAATATAATGCATACGCATCTTTCCTGAAATATGAGCTGTCACTACGTGACCATTTTCTAACTCAACACGAAACATCGCATTAGATAATGCTTCAATAATGCTTCCGTCTTGTTCAATTGCTGCTTGCTTTGCCATCTTTATGCTACTGCTTTTCTTTTACTACCTGTTTTCATTAACCCATCGTAATGACGGTTTAATAAATACGAATTAACTTGTTGTACAGTATCGATTGCAACCCCTACCATAATTAACAGAGAAGTTCCACCGAAAAATAATGCCCAACCTTGTTGTACTCCTAACAACCCAACTGCTATTGCAGGAAAAATTGCTATGAAAGCTAAAAATATTGAACCTGGCAAAGTAATTTGAGACATGATCTTATCAAGGTATTCACCAGTTTCAGAACCTGGTCTAAAACCAGGAATAAAACCACCACTTCTTTTTAAGTCATCAGCCATTTTATTTGTTGGAACTGTAATTGCTGTATAAAAATAAGTAAAAACTATAATTAACAAAGCAAATACAAAGTTGTACCAAAAACCAAATATATTACTAAACGCAGCAGTTACTCCTTGCGCTGTTTCTGAATCTGACAACCCAGCAACAGCAGCAGGAATAAACATAATTGCTTGCGCAAAAATGATTGGCATAACACCAGATGCATTCAATTTTAAAGGAATGTACTGACGAGATCCGAAAATATTTTTCTCATATCCACCATCTGCAGTTCTACGCGCATATTGAACAGGTACTTGACGTACTGCCATTACCAATAGCACAGCTGCTAAAATGATAGCGAACCATATAACAAGTTCAATTAAAACCATAATCATACCTCCACCTTCTTCTCCGCTTACACGAGAAATTAAGTTTTGGAAGAATACCTGTGGTAATGTTGCAATAATACCAACCATTATTAATAATGAGATACCATTTCCTATTCCTTTATCAGTAATACGTTCACCAAGCCACATTGAAAAAATACAACCTGTAGTAATTATAATAACTGAAGAAATTACAAAAGCAACTGAACTACCTAATACAAAAGCCGATTCAGGTAAAATATTGAACAAGTTATAAATATAACCTGGCCCCTGAACTAATGTAATACCAATAGTTAACCAACGTGTAATCTGATTAATTTTTTTACGTCCACTTTCACCTTCTTTTTGTAATTTCTGTAAATAAGGAATAGCTATTCCCATTAACTGAACAACAATAGATGCTGAAATGTAAGGCATGATACCTAACGCAAAAACCGATGCATTCGAAAAAGCTCCACCTGTAAAGGCATTTAATAGACCTAACAAACCATCTTCAGTTTGTGTACCTAAATTAGCTAATTGTGCAGCATCAATACCAGGAAGAACAACCTGTGCACCAAAACGGTAAACAAGTAAAAGACCTAAAGTAACCAAAATACGATTCTTTAACTCTTCTATTTTCCAGATATTCGATATAGTTTCAAAAAACTTCATATATATATTTTAAAGAGTGATTGCTTCTCCACCAGCAGCTTCAATAGCTTGCTTAGCAGAAGCAGTAAATTTATGCGCTGATACTTTCAACTTCGCCTTCAATTCTCCTCTTCCTAGTATCTTTACTAATTCTGTTTTACCAGCCAATCTATTTGCTACTAAAGCATCAAAATCAACTACATCTGAAAACCTTCCAGCATCAACATAAGACTGTAAAGTGTCTAAGTTAATACCTTGGTATTCTTTTCTGTTAATATTTGTAAAACCAAACTTAGGAACACGACGTTGTAAAGGCATTTGACCTCCTTCAAAACCAATCTTTCTAGAATAACCAGAACGAGACTTAGCTCCTTTGTGACCACGTGCAGCAGTACCACCTTTACCAGAACCTTGTCCACGACCTAAACGCTTTCCTTGAGTTTTAACTGAGCCAGATGCTGGCTTTAAGTTACTTAAATTCATCTTATTTGCGGTTTTAAATCGTTTCAACAGAAACTAAATGTTGAACTTTATTTACCATTCCAAGTATGCTTGGAGTATCATTGTGCTCTACAACTTGACCAATTTTTTTAAGACCTAAAGCCTCTAAAATTCTTTTTTGGTTTGCTGTACGGTTTATAGCACTTTTAACCTTAGTTATTTTTATTGTAGCCATAATTTTCAATTAACCGTTAAACACTTTATCTAATGATACACCTCTTTGATCTGCAACTTGCTTAGCTGAACGTAAACGTAATAAAGCATCAAAAGTAGCTTTAACAACGTTATGAGGATTACTAGAACCTTGGTTCTTAGATAATACATCACTTACACCTACCGCCTCAAGTACAGCACGGATAGCCCCACCTGCAATTACCCCTGTACCAGTCGCTGCTGGAAGTAATAATACACGTGCACCACCAAACTTACCTTTTTGCTCATGAGGAAGTGTTCCTTTATTTAAAGGAATACGAACTAAATTTTTCTTTGCATCTTCAACTGCTTTAGAAATAGCTTCAGCAACTTCTTTCGACTTACCTAAACCATGACCAACAACGCCATTTTCATCACCAACTACAACAATAGCTGAGAATCCAAAAGCACGTCCACCCTTAGTTACTTTTGTAACACGTTGAACACCTACTAAACGATCTTTTAAATCAAGACCACTAGGCTTTACTAATTCTGCGTTTTTATATTTCTGATACATAATAATTAAAATTTAAGTCCTGCTTCTCTAGCTCCTTCAGCTAATGATTTGATTCTTCCGTGGTATAGGTAACCACCTCTATCAAATGACACTAAAGAAAGTCCAGCTTTAGTTGCTTTTTCAGCAATAGCTTTTCCAACTAGGTTTGCAATTTCAACTTTGTTTCCTGTAGCTCCAGCAATTGCTTTATCACGAGATGAAGCAGCTACTAAAGTTTTTCCATCAACATCGTTTACAATCTGAGCATAAATTTCTTTATTACTTCTGTAAACAGAAAGTCTTGGACGTTCCGCCGTACCACTAACAGTACCACGTATACGTGTTCTTATTTTTAATCTTCTTGATTCTTTTGAGAATGCCATAACTTAGTGATTATGCAGATTTACCTGCTTTTCTTCTTAATTCTTCTCCAACAAACTTAATACCTTTTCCTTTATATGGTTCAGGCTTTCTGTATGATCTAATTTTAGCAGCAACTTCACCAACTAATTGCTTATCAAAAGATGATAGCTTAATAATTGGATTTTTACCTTTTTCAGAAATAGTTTCCACTTTAATTTCTGGCGCCAAACTAATCACAATATTGTGTGAAAAACCTAATGCTAAGTCAAGCACTTGACCTTGGTTAGAAGCTCTATAACCTACCCCTACCAATTCAAGTTCCTTTGTGAATCCTTCCGATACACCTTGAATCATATTAGCCACTAAAGAACGATATAAACCGTGCTTTGCTTTGTGGTCTTTTGCTTCAGATGGTCTATCAAAAGTAATTGTATCACCTTCAACAACAGCTGAGATTGAATCAATATCTTGAGTCATCTCACCTAATTTACCTTTAACAGTAACAATATTCCCTTTCACATCAACTGTGACACCAGACGGTATAGTTACTGGATTTTTACCTATTCTTGACATTTCTGTGCCTTTTTACTGTTAATAAACGTAACATAGTACCTCACCACCA
>CAZJGP010000074.1:0-3326 GCA_964545595.1 uncultured Flavobacteriaceae bacterium
GAAGCTACTCCGTCTATTGAGGTTGGACTTAAACTTGCAAAAATACTTGGAGTATCGTTAGATTACTTAGTAGGGTATACAGACTTAGAAATGGATACTAACACCTTAAAACGTATTGAAGATATTTCTAAAATACCCGAAGTAGATAGAAGTTTTATTTTTAAAGCTCTTGATGCCTTACTTAGGGATTATAAAACACAAAAAGCTTACGGCGCATAAAAAAAACCACAGCTTATTTTAAACTGTGGCTTTATATATTTTGTAGTGGTTACGGTTGCCATCAGGATGCTTTATTGCCTGATTATAAAACACAAATAGCTTACAGCGCATAAAAAAACCACACCAAATAATTGATGTGGATTCCATATACTTTGTACAGGATACTAGCGTGACGCTAGCACCAGCAGGAGGACATTTCTATTATTTGAAAATTTTATCTAATTTAATAATTTGCTTACCTTTCATTAATTTATTTATATAAGCGCTTTCAAATAAAAACTCGCCTTCCTTTAAATAAATTAGGCATTTATTATCTAATTCTGTTTTATTATCTACGCCAAATGATAATGATTTAGATTTTTCTTCTCTTAGTTTTAAAACTTGATTTATGTCTTGTTCAAGGTAACTAAAATAGTAAAATTTTAACTCGTTTGATTTCACTTCTAATTCCAAGCTTGCCCAAGCTCGTGGATCGGCACTTTCTTGTGACAATCTTATAAATGAACCTTCATATTTTCCTTGCCATTTTTTAGATATATCTTTAACAAGAACTTTCTCCTCTTTATTACTGATAGGTAGTTCATTGTCTATTTTTTTATACTTAGCTAGTTTTGATTTTTTTTGATCTCGTTTACATGCAGATATACAAAAAATTAAAACCAGAATATAAAATATTCTAAATACTACAGTCATATCCAAATTCTTTTAAAAATCCATCCTTTAAATGTAAAGGGCTTTTACCTTCAAGTTCTTCTTTTAAGAAAGTATTGTAATGCTCCAAAACCTTTTTCATAGGGGTAGCAGGTTGTGGTTTTCCTTTAAATTTATATCTACTATTATCTCCTTTATATGGCAAACTTGCCCAAACTCTACTTCCACATTGTCTTGTTGCTTTTTCAATTTCACCATTAATTATTAGACTAATAAAACTACTACAACCAGGATGGTATTTAAGTAAAATCATACAAAATTTATCTTGATCTTCTTTGCTAAATGAATTTATTTTATACTTTTTCTTTTTGGATGATAAGTTGTCGTCATCCCAAGTATATCCCATGATTTGATATGCTCCTGCGGCACTTGAACCTCCATAATTTTTTCTTGGGTGATCCTTTAAATCGGTTATTTTATTTCCTCCAAAAGCAGTAGTATACCCTAATTGGAAATCTATTTTCTTTCCACTTTTTGTAATTTCTCCAGTACCTTCACCAACTCTCAACATTCTCATGTAGGCCTTTATTCTTGCTTCGCATTCATTTACACTATTAGTAATCAACTTCATATGTTCGACAAAAGCAATAAATTGAAAATCAAACACAAAGCCACAGCTTTTTAAAACTGTGGCTTTATATATTTTGTAGTGGCTACGAGCGTGACGCTTGCACCAGCAGAGAAGATTATTTCACATAATCACTACTTACATAGCCTTCTTTACCATTTAATTCTATTTTAACCCAACCTTCTAAAACTTCTAAAACCTTTAACCCATCTTCTGGGTAAGCTTTTACTATAATTTCTCCATTACTATTTGGTGCAGACCTTACATTTAAATAAGTCTCTACTTGGGCGTAAACTATTGAATTTGATTTAATTAAAGAGTTGTCAGCTGCTATCTTACCTTTATTATTTATAGTATAACTATCCCAATTTACAACCTTAATACCATCTTCATCAATATTAAATTTTAGTATCCACAAATTATTATTGTGTAGATAATAATACTCTTTTTTTTGAACTAAAGCCTCTATATAACTTTCGTAACTATATATTCTAATTGAATCGGTTAAAATTCCTTCTTTTTGAATTATTAAATTTTTTATAACATAATCATCAGCGTCTGAGGTTTCTTTAGATTTTTTAATGCTATAATTTATTCCTTTGAAATTTTGAATTACCTTATTTTCAACGGAATTTAAACTTTCATAAGGAAATTTAATTTTATAATAAGTGCATCTTTTTTTGTAAGAATCAGAAATTGCTAAACCTGCTTCAGTAATACAAGTAGCATTAATATTTTTGACAATTTTTTTTTGAGAAATCAAATAGTCCCCAATTAATAAAGTATCTCTTTTATCATTTTCAATTGTTTTTTTTAAGTTACCATTAGTAGTAGCTATTTTTAATTTATTTTTATCTATTCGTTTACATGATTGTATACTAAATAAAATTATAATAAGGGTAAAAAAATATTTTTTCATAATTAAACTATAACTGTAACTTTATTATTGTTAAATTCACCTGAATGCAAATGCGTATTGTGAAGGCCACCTCCATCTTCTGTATTAACAAAATTTGCGAAATAACTGTCATTTCCTATTAACCTTTCTTCGAAATGAAATTTTTTCATTGCATTAAACACTTTTTGATCTTTTACTTTATCCCATGTGTATAATGTATCTACACTTTCACCATTTACATGTTTTTTACTTGGGAAACAAGAACCTTCTTTGAAGCAACTTCCAGTTGTTTTAAGTTTAATTCCATGTTCTGCTAATGCACCTATAAAACCTGCTAAAGATCCAGGTCCTGTATATCTTCTTTTCGTACTAGTAAAATTATATTTAATTACAGTACTATCTTTTGAATAATTTAAACTATCAGGCATTCTAACAATTTCAACATCTTCATTTTCGGCTTCATATAACCTCCATATCTGTCCCAGAGTAGGATGTGATCCATATTCAGCGATATCATTATTTGTATACTTTACTCTTCTTGATGTACTACCTTCACTCACAATATTATCATAAATTTCAGTTGAATGAGTAGGTTTTGAATAGTGAACTACCCCATATTTTTTCTTTTTAGTAATAGTATATTCTGCGGTACAAATTTCATGATGCACATTTTTATCATCTACATAAACATATTTATATTTTTTCTCATCTGATGAAGAAGCTATATGTTTTTCAATGGTACCATTATGGTAAATAAAGAAGGTAGTCATATCTAAACCACAAATCAGTTTCATATGCTCTACAAAGGCAATAGGATGAAAATGCCATACATTTTTTTGATTGGTTTTAAATATACGTGGTTTTTCAGGTTCTTCTTCTTTTACTTCATCATTTTCTGTAAAATAATCATAAATCATAGCAAGTGGCATT
>CAZJGP010000075.1:0-8185 GCA_964545595.1 uncultured Flavobacteriaceae bacterium
AATAAAAAAAATGCGCATTAAGCTAAGATAGCAAAATGCGCACATTTTTTTGTTGTAATATTTGAATATCAGTAAGTAACTGATTAATCAATCTTATCGAACCCACAATAAGGGATCAATACTTCTGGTATTTTAATACCATCTTCTGTTTGGTAATTTTCTAAAATCCCGGCTAATACACGAGGTAAAGCTAAAGAACTACCATTTAATGTGTGTGCTAATTTGTTTTTACCGTCGCTATCTTTATAACGTAGTTTTAAACGGTTTGCTTGGTATGTTTCAAAGTTCGATGCAGAACTAATTTCTAACCAACGATCTTGACCAGTTGAATATAATTCAAAGTCATAGGTAACAGTAGCTGTAAAACCAAGGTCACCACCACATAAACGTAATAAACGGTAAGGTAATTTAAGCTCACGTAAAATATCTTTAATATGTTCCACCATACCATCTAAAGCAGCGTATGAGTTTTCGGGCTTTTCAACACGCACAATCTCTACTTTATCAAATTGGTGTAAACGGTTTAACCCACGAACATGTGCCCCGTACGAACCAGCCTCTCTACGAAAACAAGGTGTGTACCCTGTGTACGTTATTGGTAGTTGACTTTCTTGTAATAATTCGTCACGAAAAATATTTGTAATCGGTACTTCACCAGTCGGAATTAAATATAAATCGTCACCAGTAACATGGTACATTTGCCCTTCTTTGTCTGGTAATTGCCCTGTTCCAATACCACTAGCCTCATTAACTAAATGCGGAACTTGTACCTCTTGGTAACCAGCAGCGGTGTTTTTATCTAAAAAGTAGTTTATTAATGCACGTTGTAAACGAGCTCCTTTTCCTTTATAAACCGGAAAACCAGCACCCGAAATTTTAACCCCTAATTCAAAATCAATTAAGTCGTATTTTTTTGCTAATTCCCAGTGTGGTAATTTCCCTTCGTGTAATTCAGGGATATCTCCTTCGGTAAAAATTTCTTCATTATCCTCATCGCTGTTTCCAGCAGGAACACTTTCATTAGGAATATTCGGAATTGTATATAATAAAGCAGTTAACTCTTCTTGTGTGTTTGCTAATTCTTCGGCTAAAGTTTTAGTGGCATCTTTTAATTGCCCTGTTTTTTCTTTTAACAAGTTAGCCTTTTGCGCTTCACCGTTTTTAAAAAGCATTCCAATTTCTTTAGAAAGCTTATTTGACTCCGCTAATTTTTCGTCCATACTCGTTTGAGTATTTCTTCGGTTGTCATCTAAAGTCAATACTTTTTCAAGTATAGGCTTGGCGTCAATATTTCTTTTTTGAAGCGCATTGACATAGGCTTCAAAATTTTCTTTAATTAGTGCTACTTGTAACATAATTGGTGCTTCTTTTTTGGGCGTAACCCTAACGGGTCGGGCTTTACGCTATATCTTTTTTTATTTAACTTACTAATTATAAAGAAATAAAAAAAGGATGCCGCTGCAATCCCTTACGCAATCAATGTGCAACAAATTTAAACAAACGAACCAAAATAGGAGAGCTGTAGGTTGAAAATTTCGACTTTTCTTAAAGCAGGAATAAAAGAAGTGAATATGGGTTTAATTAACCTACTAATTTAATGGTTGTAAGCTAATAGCTTATAGGCTTTGTATAAGGTAACTTTTGTTTTTTTTACAGTTACATCTTTTTAGTTTTAAGTGTAAATGTCTTTAAAATTATGTAATTGGAGGCTTTGTTGTAACTGTTAGAGTTACGTTAAAATAAAAAAACTTGCTTTATAATGCGTATTTTTGTGAAATGCAAAGCCTATTTAAACGTATTGGAGCTTTTTTGCTAGCCATTTTAGTATGGGTAGCTACTAGTTCGTTTACATTAAGTATGCACTATTGTGGAACTAAGATGGTTTCACATTCTGTTTTAAAAAAAGCGAAACCTTGTTGTGTAGCTAATAAGTCATTACAGCTTTCCGGAAAAGTAGATTTTTCTTCTTTTAAAATGAATTGCTGTAAGGATAAAAAAATAGAAAAAGATTCTGAAAAAGAGTTGACTTTCTCTATAGCAAAGACAACAGTAGAACTTCAAAAGCTTTTATTACGCTTACCTCAATTAGTAAATTTTGAATATATTATAGAGTCAGAAAGCGTACTTTCAGAACGTTTTGCTGATAATACATTTTTAACTTCGCATTATTACCCTGATAAGAACATTCTGTTCCAGGTTTTCCTTATTTGATTTTTTTAAACACCTATTTATAATAGGTGCTAAACAATTTAAAACTGCTTACTATTAATTTATAGTGAGTAGATTACTAGTTGCTTTAATTTTAAAAAAATCAAAATTTCATGAAGTTATACATGCTATTAATTTTGATGGTTTACACTTGCGCGCTAAAAGCACAAGGTCCACCAATAACAGTAGATAAACCTATTATGTTAGGTGGTAATAGTTTTACGGTAAGAACACTTACCGAAATTAGAACCACAGAACGTGGTACAAGTACCTTTATTCCTTTAGTAGTTGATTATTTGCCGACTTCAAATACATCGGTAGCGGTTTCGGTACCAATAATTAATTACTCGTTAGAGGGTTTAGGTAACGAAACTATTTTAGCGGATATAAAAGTTACAGGTAAATATCAATTTTATCGTAAAGACCAAACAGGTAAAACTTTTAGGGTTGTTGCTAAAACTGTTCAAAATATACCTACGGGTAAAAAAATAGGGGTCATTAATCAAAGCACCGGTGAGTACCAGAGCTATTATGGATTAGTATCCGGTTTTGAAACCTTAAAATACGGTATTTCTACGGAAGTGGGCTATAATTGGTCCCCGTCAATATTTGATGAATTTGTAGTAAAATTAGGTTTTGGATTGCCATTATTAAAACCACAATACCCAAATAAACAAATCAATTTATTTTTTGAATACACTAGTAGTTTGTTTACTAGCGTAGAGCAATACCAGTTATTGTACGCTCAAGGTATACAGTATGCTTTAAAGCATGTGACTTTTGATTTGTCAGTTCAATTGCCATTAATAAATAATAATAACGAGTTAAACGTATTTAAGAATAGTGTGTTTTTAGGAACACGTTATACTTTTTAAAATAAAATAATTATGAGAAAATATATAATAATAAGTGTGTTAGCATTACTAACATTTAGCGGATTACAAGCGCAAAGTAAAGTAGATAATTTTCAAATTCAGGTAGATGGTCTAGGTTGTCCGTTTTGTGCTTACGGATTAGAGAAAAAGTTTAAAGAATTTAAAGGAATTAAAAAAGTAGCAATCGAAATTGAAACAGGCGATTTTAGATTTACGTATCCTAGTGAAAAAAAACTGGCAATGAATACTGTTTTAAAACAAGTTAAAAAAGCGGGTTATACACCAAAATCAGCGAAGATTATAAGAGCTAATGGTAAAGAAGAGGTTTTAGAAAAAACAATATCAGTTCAGGTAAATGGTAGAAGTGATTTAAAAAAAGATCGTTTTGTTGTCAAAGGCAATTGCGATATGTGTAAAGCTCGTATTGTAAATGCGGCATTAAGTGTAAAAGGAGTTTCGGAAGCGGAATGGAATGTGGAAACAAAAATATTAGATGTTCAGTATTTAAAACAGGAAACATCATTAGATGCTATAGCTGAAATTATAGCTAGCCAGGGTCATGATTCGGAAAATGCTTTGGCAGAAAATTCGGTTTATGATAATTTACCCGCTTGTTGCAATTATCGTGACACTAAAAAATAATTAAAATGAAAAATATATTAATAATTAGTTTGCTGTGTTTAATTGGTTGTAAAAAACCAATTAAACAATGGCAGTTTGAAAAAGAATTGAAATTAGAGAATGTTTACCCTATAGGAGGAGCTATTTTAAATGATGAAATATGGCTTGCTGATGGAGATGGAAATAGATTGGTTAAAATTGATGATAATGGAGCTGTTATTGATGAGATACGGGGTTTAGAACGCCCTATGCATATTGATGCTTTTGGTAATACTTTATTGGTGCCTGAATATGGAAAAGATGTTATTAGTACTTATACTAATAAAGTGCGTGATAGTATAAAAGGGCTTCCTGAATTAGATGCCCCTGCAGGTGTTTTTAAATATAAAAAAGAACTTGCTATTGCTGATTTTTATAATAGTGTTGTTCACTATTACGATGGTGTAAATTGGTTAAAAATAGGAAAGAAAGGAAAGGAATTAGGAGAGTTTAATTACCCTACAGATGTTCAAATAACATCAGAGCATATATATGTTGCTGATGCTTATAATCATCGGGTGCAAGTATTTAATAAGAATGGAAAATTTGAAAAAGTAATTGCATTAAATGAAGGTATTAATGCAGCTACAGGTTTGTTGGTTTCTGAAAAAAATATTTTTATAACAGATTTTGAAAACAATCGAGTGCTAATTTTTTCTAAAGATGGTGAGCTACTTCAAGTAATAGCTTCGGAGCTAACAAAACCTACGGATGTTTTAATTTATAAAAAGAAACTTTATGTACTTAATTTTAAGTCAAGTTCTATAAGTGTTTTTGTAAAAAACTAATCGATAATTATCCAATCATTATGTCCCCAGTAATTCCATTTGGCAGCAGCTAAATCGGTTTGGGGATTTATTAATTGTTGGTATTTTGATTTGTTTACGCTGGTTTTGTTTTTAACGTAAACCTCTATTTCTTTACCTTGTTTTTGATGCTCTTTTTTTAAGTGTTGTGCAAACTGCCAAATCATATCGGGCTTACCACTCATAGAGCGCACCTGTTTTTTTGTCAAGTAATCGCGTTGCTTTATGCGAGTACGTTTTTTAGTTTCTTTGTCAACTATATAAAAAGTGTTTTTACCACGTTTAGAGCGTAACATCATTCTCCAACTAAGTCTGTGACCTTCTTCGGTCCAAAGTACATCGCCTTTAATAAAATGATGGCGTAACGGTAATGCTGCTTGCGTAAATAACCATGTTGTCAAAAAAACTAAAACAAGATTTGAATACTTGAAATTAGCTCCTTCTGGTTTAACCAGTTTTAAAGCTTTAGGGTAAAATATTTTACGTATTAATTCGGATTCAAAAAAGAATACAGAAAAACCTAATGCCAAATAAGGGAATATTCCAATGTGTAATATAAACGAATTGTATAGGTGGAAAAACAGACTAATTATAAATGCCCATTTTCTAGTAGGTTTATATAGTAGCGCTGGTATTATTAATAGATCAAATAAAATACCAGTGTAGGTAATAATATAATGTGCCCATTTTTGCTGTAGTACTTCACCAATAAAATAAAAGTTACTTCTGCTCGACATTAAATTAGCAGCTACTCGAGTGCTTAGCCAGTCAGGATAAAATTTAGCAACAGAAGCAAAAGTGTAAACAATAAATAGCTGACCAATAATTAAAAAACGTGACCATTGTGGCATTAACTGAGTTCGCTCTGTATAGCCAAATTTGGCATCTAATGATAAATCTTTATTAGCAGGTAACATACACATTAGTATGTTAATTAAAGCAAGTAGATAATAATGATTGTTATAAGAGCTTTTTTGCATTAAATAAACAGCAGCCCAAAGTGTTGTAAAAGCTATAATAGAAAAAAAATAGCGATAGCCTAGCATTATAAAAACTCCAAATAACCCCATTATTAAAAAATAGAAATACATGCCATTACCAGGTAATGGTTGAAGGAAATCTAAATGAATAAAGTTAAAGGTGAATTTAGGTTCAATAAGTGTTCGATGAACCCAGCCTGTTAATATAGCTCCCCAGCTTTCTAAAGTGATTAACAAACCAAAAATAATTCTGAAAACTATTAGAGGACTATTATCAGTACTAGAAAAAAGCCATTTTTTCATTAGGTATATTTATTAAGTTTGTGTTTTATATATGTGTATCAATGTATTCTCTAGCAAAATCTTCATCGTCAGACATGGCTTCTTTTAATTCATTCATAGAATTAAATTTCTTCTCGTCGCGGATTCTTGTTAGTAATTCAATTTGTAATTTTTTGTCATACAAATTAAATTCAGCATCAAAAAAGTAAGTTTCGATAGTTTGTTTGTTTCCGCCTACAGTAGGGTTGGTTCCAATATTCATCATACCATAATAGGTTTGATTGTCAATACAAGATTTTACAACATAAACACCACTTTTAGGAATCAGTTTGTAAGTTTCCATTACATGCAAGTTGGCAGTAGGGTAGCCAAGTGTACGCCCTAGTTGCTTTCCTTTTTCAATTTTACCAGTAAGCATAAAATTGTAGCCAAGGTACTTGTTAGCTTTTTCAATTTCTCCAGCTTCTAGTGCTTTTCGTATTTTGGTAGAACTAACTGTTACGTCTTCTATGTCTTGTTGCGAAATTTCTTCTACGCTAAAATTATATTCATTACCATAAGTAATTAAATCTTGAATATTAGCAGTTCTTCCTTTTCCAAAACGATGGTCGTAACCAATAATAACTTTTTCTGATTTTAGGTATTTAACTAACATTTGTTGTACATATTCCTTAGCCGATAATTGAGAAAATTCGGTACTGAAGGGATGAACCACTAAATGATTTAAACCTGTTTTTTCTAAAATCTGAGAACGTTCTTCCATCGTATTTATCAATTTGATATTGGCGTCTTTTTGAAGCACCATACGAGGATGTGGAAAAAAAGTTAGAATGATAGATTCTAAATTATTTTCTTTAGCAACAGTTGTTAAACGTTCTATTATTTTTTTATGACCAATATGTACACCATCAAAAGTACCAATGGTAACGGCACTTTTAAAATTGTTGTTGTACGTACAGGCGTTTTCGTGTTTTTTCAAGAGAGAAAAATTTTTGTAAAATTACTGAAAACTTAGCGATCTAAATAGTAATTGTTAGATTTTTGGCATTGGACCATTATAGGTGTTCATGGTTTGCGCTATGCCAGCAAAAGCAAAACTCTTTATAGCTTTACAAGCAGTATCAATTCTTAAAGGGAGGTCTAAATTTTCATCTTTATTCCATTCGCCTAATACAAAATCAGACTGTCGGCCTTTGCTAAATTGGCTACCAACTCCAAAACGAAACCTAGGGTACGCGCCCGTATTTAGTTTTTCTTGGGTATCTTTTAAGCCATTATGGCCACCAGCACTTCCTTTTGCTTTTATTCTAAAAGTTCCAAAATCAAGATTAATATCATCTGTAACAACTAATAAATTATCATTAGTTATTTTTTCTTTTTCCATCCAAAATTTAATGGCTTTACCACTTAAATTCATGTAAGTGTTTGGTTTAAGTAAAATAACTGTTTTTCCTTTTACTTTAATAGTACAAACATCTCCTAATTTATCGGTATTGAATGATTCGTTTTCTTCTGCCGCAAGAGCATCTAGAACTTTAAAGCCTATGTTATGGCGTGTATTTGTGTATTTAGGGCCTATGTTACCCAAGCCAACAATTAAAAACTTTTTCATTGGGTCAATGTTTTCTCTTTGTGGTTTTGAGAGTAGTTTTTTTAAAAATGAAATCATAATAATATAAATGTTATATTATTTAGAAATTCTAAGGTATAAAAAAAGCACTCTAAAAAAGAGTGCTTTTAATGTTTTTAAGAAAATAAGCTTATTCAGCAGCTGGAGCACCTTCTTCAGCACCTTCAGCACCTTCTTCAGTTTCTTCGTCAATTGCGTTACGAGAATTTTTAACTTGAACAACAACAGTGTTCTCAGCATGTAAAATTTCATATCCTTCAGTTGTTAAAGAACCAACAGCTAATTTGTTTCCAATTTTTAATTCAGAAATATCTGCTTCGATTACATCGGGTAAGTTAGCAGGAAGACCTTTAACTTTTAAACGACGAGCGTTAAATTTAAGGTTACCCCCGTTAGCTACACCTGGAGATTTACCTGTAGTACGTACAGGAATTTCCATAGTAATTGCTTTATCATCAAAAATTTGTACAAAGTCAATATGTAAAATTTTATCAGTAATTGGGTGGAACTGGATATCTTGTAGGATAGCACTAATTTTTGTCCCGTTATCCAATTCAATAACCACTGTGTGAACGTCTGGAGTGTACACTAATTTACTGAATAAGTTTTCGTGAGCAGTAAAATGTGTAACAGTGTCTCCACCATAAACTACACAAGGTACCTGTCCAGCATTACGTAGGGCTTTTGTTGCTTTTTTCCCTAAGCTTTCTCTTTGAGATGCATTGATTGTTAACGATTTCATTT
>CAZJGP010000076.1:0-8711 GCA_964545595.1 uncultured Flavobacteriaceae bacterium
GTATCACTTTGCTTGTTTATAAACCAATCATTTTGACTTATAGCATTACTTGAAACAATGAGTAACATTAATGCATTAAATATTCTAAATTTTAGTTTTAACATTTTTTTATTTTTATTTATCTACTTCTTTCTATCCGTATGTCCTCAGTCTTTTTCTGTGGAAATAACATCACGAACTAATTGCTTTAATTGTTTTATTTCCGGGAAACCGTTTTGTTCTTTTCTAGACCATATTCGTTTACCATTAACATAAATCTCGAAAATACCGCCTGTACCTGGTTTTAAAGATAGTTCGTTAATATCTGTATCAAAAGTAGTAAGTAACTCTTGTGCCATCCATGCAGAACGTGTTAACCATCGACATTGATTGCAATAATAAATTTCAATTTTGTTTTCCATATGAATTATTTAAAACAATTCTCTTTGCTGAGTATCTACATTATCATCTACTGCATCTGATAAATTTATATCATCTACATTAGGTGTACTTTCAAGTGCTTCTTCTTTTATTTCTACTTCGTATGGCAATGGTTCTAATAAATTAACCTGTCGTAGTTTATCTGACGTTAATTGATTACCAAGTGCTTTTATACCTTTAACAGCTATAAACTCTGCTAAATTTATAATCTCTGGTGGCTTTTGATCTTTACCTCTTACTTTATAGAATACAATTTCTGCCTGAGGCAAATAATCGGTCGAAACAATTTCTAATTGCGAATCTAAATGCTCCGTAATGAATGTTTCTTCTTTATCTTCTTCTACAAGAAAACGTTTAATGTTATAACGTTTCTTTTCTCCATCATAATAAATGGCAGAAATTGGTTTATTCGGAATCCATTTTTCTAACACAATCATATTACTGCTAAAGTGTGCAGTCATTTCAGGGATAATAGTTTTAACAATTCCTTTTTGAGTAATAATTAATAAACGATCTTCACCTTTAAATTCTCCTATAAGTTCTCCTCTACCATCAACATTTAAGCGTTGAACAGCATCATCAAACCAAATTTTACGAGGCTTTAAAGTAGATACTCCTGCATGTTTTAATTCTACTTTTTTAACATTGAATTTAGTTACAGTATTACCTTTAACACCTCTACCTTTTATAAGTAATGTAGAAAAATCTAATTCAAACTTCAGTTTTTTTGTACTAACTCCTGAACGTAAATAAATAGTAACAATTTCTGCTTCCCCATTAGGGTTTGCTGAAAAATATAAGGCTTCAGAACCTTTTTTACCTTGTGTTAAATCATATTCCTTATCACGTGTTACTGAAGTTACTGAAAAGCGTTTTACAAATGAAGCTCCCCCTCTACCATCTTTATAAACAAGATTGTAAACCGTTCGTTTATCTTTCTTTTTAAAGATAGCAACATGAATTATATTTTTACCAATAAAGGTTTTTGCTCCTACTTTAGTAACCATTAATTTACCTTCTTTAGTAAAGCAAATTATATCGTCTATATCGGAACAATCGGTAACGTATTCGTCTTTTTTAAGTGTAGTACCTATAAAACCTTCTTCTCTATTTACATAAAGCTTGGTATTACGCATTACTACTTTTGTAGCTTCTATATCTTCAAATAAACGCAATTCTGTTTTACGTTCTTTACCCTTACCATAAGTAGTTTTTAAACGCTCAAAGTACGCAATTGCATAATCCGTTAAATTAGCTAAATGATGTTCTTTTTCGGCTATTTGTGCCTCTAGAGCATCTAATTTTTCTTGTGCTTTATCGATATCAAATTTAGATATACGTTTAATTCGTATTTCTGTTAAACGAGTAATATCTTCAACGGTTACGGCTCGTTTTAAATGCTTAGTATGTGGTTTTAAACCTTTATCAATAGCTTCTATTACACCTTCCCAAGTTTCTTGCTCTTCTATATCACGATAAATTCTATTTTCAATAAAAATTCGTTCTAACGAAGCAAAATGCCATTGCTCTTGTAATTCTTTTAACTGAATTAAAAGTTCTAATTTTAAAAGCTCTACTGTATTTTGTGTAGAACGTTTTAACATCTCGGTTACTCCTACAAAATAAGGTTTGTTATCTTCAATAACACAACCTAAAGGAGATATTGAAACCTCGCAATTAGTGAATGCATATAAAGCATCCATAGTCTTATCGGGCGAAACATTTGAAGGAATATGAATAAGAATTTCAACCTCAGCAGCAGTATTATCTTCTATTTTTTTAATCTTAATTTTTCCTTTTTCGTTAGCCTTTAAAATAGAATCAATTAAACTAGTGGTAGTAGTTGAAAAAGGAATTTCAGTAATAACTAAAGTACTTTTATCTCGTTGACTTATTTTGGCTCTCACACGAACTTTACCACCACGTAAACCGTCGTTATAATTAGTAATATCGGCAATACCTGATGTTGGGAAATCAGGAAAAATAGTAAACTTTTTACCTTTTAAGTGTTTTATAGATGCATCTATTAACTCTATAAAATTATGTGGTAAAACCTTTGTACTTAAACCTACGGCAATACCTTCTGCTCCTTGTGCTAAAAGCAAAGGAAACATTATTGGTAAATTTACAGGTTCTTTTTTACGACCATCGTATGATGATTGCCAATCGGTTATTTTAGGATTAAAAACTACATCTAAAGCAAATTTTGATAAACGTGCTTCTATATAACGAGAGGCAGCTGCTCGGTCACCTGTAAGTATATTACCCCAGTTACCTTGCATATCAATAAGTAGTTCTTTTTGCCCTACTTGTACCATAGCATCCGAGATACTCATATCACCATGAGGATGGTATTGCATGGTATGCCCCACAATATTAGCTACTTTGTTATAACGACCATCATCTAGCTCTTTCATAGAATGTAAAATTCTACGTTGTACTGGTTTTAAACCATCTTCAATGGCAGGTACTGCACGTTCTAAGATTACGTACGAAGCATAATCCATAAACCAATCCATGTACATTCCCGAAACCTTTTTGGTTACTTCGTCTTGTGGTATATCAGATTCATTTAGTGGAATATCATTTTCTTGGTCTTCGCCGTCAATCATTGTAGTGGTTGCTATTGGGGTTATTTATACTGCTAAATATTCTCTTATTTTATTGCTCTTCTTCTATTCTATCTAACTCTACTTTCAAGTTTTCAATAATAAACTTTTGTCTGTCTGGAGTATTTTTTCCCATATAGAAAGAAAGTAATTCTTCAATCGATTTGTCTTTGTCTAACATAATTGGGTCTAAACGAATGTCTTCTCCAATAAAGTGTACAAATTCATTAGGAGAAATTTCTCCTAATCCTTTAAATCGAGTAATCTCAGGCTTGGCTCCTAACTTAGCTAAAGCGTCTATGCGTTCTTGTTCAGAATAGCAATAGATTGTTTCTTTTTTATTACGAACTCTAAATAATGGAGTTTGTAAAATATATAAATGATTCTCTTTTATTAGCTCTGGGAAAAACTGTAAAAAGAAAGTAATTAATAATAAACGAATGTGCATACCATCAACATCGGCATCGGTAGCAATTACAATATTGTTATAACGTAAATCTTCAAGAGATTCTTCTATATTTAACGCTGCTTGTAACAAGTTAAATTCTTCATTCTCGTATACAATTTTTTTAGACATGTTATAACAGTTTAAAGGCTTTCCTCGTAAACTAAACACGGCTTGTGTATTTACATCTCTAGATTTTGTAATAGATCCACTTGCTGAATCTCCTTCGGTAATAAACAACGTACTTTCTAAATTACGTGGATTTTTAGCGTCGGGTAAATGTACACGACAATCACGTAATTTTTTGTTGTGTAAACTAGCTTTTTTAGCTCTGTCTTTTGCTAATTTTCTAATACCAGAAAGTTCTTTACGTTCACGTTCTGCTTGTAGAATCTTTCTATTTAAAGCTTCTGCTACATTGGTGTTTTTATGTAAAAAATTATCTAAATTTGTTTTTATAAAATCATTAATATAAGTACGAACTGTTGGTAAGTCTCCACCCATATCAGTAGAACCTAATTTTGTTTTTGTTTGGCTTTCAAAAACAGGTTCCATTACTTTAATACTAATAGCTGCAACAATAGATTTTCTAATGTCACTAGCTTCATAATTTTTACCAAAATACTCACGAATAGTTTTTACTATCGATTCTCTAAAAGCAGCTTGATGCGTACCTCCTTGTGTGGTATTCTGTCCATTTACAAAAGAATGATATTCTTCGGAATATTGCGTTTTACTGTGTGTAATTGCAATTTCAATATCTTCTCCACGTAAGTGAATAATTGGGTAAAGTCTATCATCGGTAGGAATGTTGTCTGACAATAAATCTTTTAATCCATTTTCAGAGTAATACTTTTCTCCATTAAAAATAATAGTTAAACCTGGATTTAAGTACACGTAGTTTTTAAGCATACGTGCTACATACTCATTTCGGTATTTATAATTTTTAAAGATGGTTTCATCAGCAATAAAAGTAACTTTGGTTCCTTTACGCCTACTTGTTTCTTCTAAAAATTCTTCATTAGTTAATTCTCCTTTTGAGAATTCTGCAGAAGCTGATTTACCTTCTCTAGTAGATTCTACCCTAAAGTAGTTAGACAAAGCATTTACTGCTTTTGTACCAACCCCGTTTAAACCTACCGATTTTTTAAAAGCTCTAGAATCATATTTACCACCAGTATTCATTTTGGAAACTACATCTACTACTTTACCTAAAGGGATACCACGACCATAATCTCGTACAGTAACACGTTCCCCTTGAATAGATATTTCAATAGTTTTTCCAGTTCCCATAACAAACTCATCTATAGAGTTGTCTAGAACTTCTTTTATTAAGATATAAATACCATCATCCGCCGAAGACCCATCACCTAACTTTCCAATATACATTCCTGGTCGCATACGAATATGCTCTTTCCAATCTAACGAACGTATATTGTCTTCAGTATATAATGTTTCTTTACTCATGCGGACTTTTTTGGTGGTATGCTAATATATACCCTTACATGGAATATTAAAAGTGGTAAGAAGAAAAGTTATTAAGGAACATTAATTTTTAAGATAATTATTCTTAAGACGGATAACTATTTTGTTAAAATATAAAATAACTAAAATATTATCTTTGTTCTTGTTAATTTATCAAAACCTATTAAAATGTTAAAGCAATCATTTTCTAAATCATTAAGAAGAATAGCTTTCTTATGCTTATTAATGACCTGTTTTCTTACAAATGCACAAATAGTCAACGTAGAAAACTTAAGACACGAGGTTGACTCTATAGGTTGGTCTGGTCATGCTAGATTGGATTTAGAGTTCGAAAAAAATAATACGAGTAGAATTTTAAACTTTACAAATCAATTTAGAGTTCAGTACAAAAACGAAAAAAACCTTTGGTTTTTTATAAATGATTTAAACTTTAAAGAAATTAATTCTAGTGTAATTACTAATAACAGCACACAACACTTAAGATATAGCCGCACGTTATCTAAAAAAATATCTTTTGAATCTTTTGTTCAAACACAAACAGATAGAATATCTGAAATTAGATTAAGAGCATTAGTTGGCTCTGGATTACGTTTTAACTTATACGATTCTAAAAAATATAAATTCTTTTTAGGTACTACATTGATGTATGAATATGAAGATTCAGTAGACGGTATAGATAATGTACAAAATAACTTTAGAAGCAGTAATTATTTATCTTTTAAAATAAAACCTAATGATAACGTATCTATAGTTAGTAGTAACTACTACCAACCATTATTCACTAAATTTTCAGATTACAGAATATTAAGTGAAACTTCTATTATATTTAAACTCTTTAAAAACCTAAGTTTTATAAGTACTATCTTCTATACGTTTGACTCTTTTCCGGTTACTAATGTATCTAAAGAGCAATACAAAATTACAAATGGTTTAATTTATTCTTTTGATTAATGAATAAGTCATTTCATTAAGTTTACAAACTACCAAATAAACGTTGTTTCCAGTTAGTCCAGTTATAACGTTTAGCGAAAATTAAAATTAAAATAGGATATATAACCACTACAGGCATTAAAACCTCAACACCTACACTTGGTTGTTCTGTAATATCTTTTAATACCGAATTAGTTTGTAAGGCTGTCCAATCAGAAGTTACTAAGAGAGCCGTTATCAGGTTATTTGCTGCATGGAAACCAAGAGCTAATTCTGTTCCATCATCCATTAGGGTTAGTATTCCTAAAAATAAGCCAGTAGAGATATAAAAAACCATGGTTATATACCCTAATTCTTGCACTTCTGGGTTTGCTATATGTAAACCACCAAATATAACTGATGTCATCATTAAAGCAAAAAATCTATTTTTACCAAGCTTTGCAAATCCTTGCATTAAGTAACCTCTAAAAATAAATTCTTCTACACTTGTTTGTATTGGAATCATTATAATTCCTATAGCTAAAAGCCCTAAAAATGGTCCTAATTTAAAATTCCAAGCAAAATCTTCCGGATTTGATTTATAACCTAAGTAGGTAGACACGACAACAAAACTTCCGAAAATTAAAAACGAAAATAGAATGCGTTTCCAATCTACTTTAGAACGTGCAGTAACTATAGTTTTAAAATCTTGATGGTGTATTTTTTTCAATACAATAACAATACCTACCAAAGCAAATACAAAGGATAGCATTATTAAAAATAAAGTAGTGTTAGGCTCTAAAATTTGCATTAATTCAGATTGCAAAGTGTTTTGCATACCTTCATAGCCTTCTTTTAATATCCAACCTAATGTTATTGGTACTTGCCCAAGAAATGAAAAACCAATAATTATTAATGATCCTACTAAATAACGCCAAAACTCGGTGCGAGTGTAATTTTTTATTTGTGTTAAAAACATATTGTATTTTATCTTACTTCAAATTTACTTCCCAAGCATTATTTGAACCATAACTAATTGCTCCATTTTTTACTATTAAAGGAGAATCAAAGTTGTTAGTGTATAGACCACCTGTTCCTAGCCCTTGTGGTAATGAATTGTTTAAAGTATAAGTAAATTGAGAAATTGCATTTAAGCCTACATTACTTTCTAAAGCACTAGTTATCCACCAGTCAATTTTATTCATTTTTGCAACAGCTATCCAATCTAAAGACCCTTTAAAACCTCCAATTAAACTTGGTTTTAAAATAATATATTGTGGTTTTATATGTTGTAATAAATTTTGTTTTTTTACAACATCAAAAACACCAATTAACTCTTCATCCAAAGCAATTGGCAAAGGAGTGTTAGCACATAAACTTTGCATTACATTGTATTGGTTTACGGCAATAGGCTGTTCAATACTATGTAATTTATACTTACTCAGTTTTTCTAATTTTTTTAAAGCATCTATAGGGCTAAAAGCTCCGTTAGCATCTACTCTAATTTCAATGGTTTTTTCAGAAAATTGAGAGCGAATAAATTTTAAAAGCTCTAATTCTGCTTCAAAATCAATGGCTCCTATTTTTAACTTTATACATTTAAAACCAGCATCTAATTTTTCAATTATTTGCTTTTTCATAAAGTCTTTTTCTCCCATCCAAATTAATCCGTTAATAGGAATTGACTTTTTCCTTTTAGTAAAATTAGACGGAAATAATTCGTAAGTATTTTTTGCTTCTAAAGATAAGAACGCTTGTTCTACACCAAACTGAATAGAAGGAAAATCGGTTAAAGCATTGTATAGAACATCTTTTCCTAAATGTATATTATTACATACCCATCCTAATTTCTCTTCATAATCAGGTCTATCATCTATGCTTAATGTTCTTAATATTCCACATTCACCAATACCTATTTTATTCCCTTCAGATAGTTTTAAAAACCATGTTTCTTTAGTTTTTAATATTCCTCTAGAGGTTCCACTAGGTTGCTTAAATTCTAAAATGTGTTTGTGGTAAGTTGCTATCATTAATTCCAAATTAGTATACCTAAACTAAACAATAATGTTAAACTAAATGTAGTTAAAGCTAATTTTTTTAATTCCGGATCTAATAAAACAGGTTCTTTGTTCTCATTAACAAAACGTAAATGCTTAATTAATGGAGCAAAGCAAGCTATGTATATAAAATGACTTATTTTATAATCTGTTATTATGGTATAAACAACCATACAAAGCATTGCCAAAACTAATAAGCTAGTATGGTATTTTTTAGCTTTAAAAGCTCCCATACTAACAACAATAGTGTTTTTCCCTGCCTTTTTATCACTTTCAAGATCACGCATATTGTTTAAGTTAAGTACACCTGTACTTAATAAACCAACACTAATTGCTGGTAACCATAAAGGCATAAATAATTGTTTAGTATATAGAAAATAGGTTCCCATTACACTTAATAATCCAAAAAACAAGAAAACAAAAATGTCTCCCATTCCTCGATAACCATAGGCTGATTTACCAACAGTATATTTTATTGCTGCAGCTATAGAGGCTATTCCTAAGCCAATAAACAATAATGAATAACCTAAATTAGTGTCTTTAAAGGCTGTATAAATTAATATTAGAGCTGCTATAAAAGTAATTACAGTTGTTAGTATTATAGCCTTTTTCATTTGATTAGGAGAAATAGCACCCGATTGTAAGGCTCGCATTGGCCCTATACGATCTTCGTTATCGGTACCTTTAACACCATCTCCATAATCATTTGCAAAATTAGAAAGTACTTGTAATCCTATTGTAGTTACAACAGCTCCTATAAAAATTAACCAATTAAATTGATTATGA
>CAZJGP010000077.1:0-32431 GCA_964545595.1 uncultured Flavobacteriaceae bacterium
GTTGCTTCCCACTTCTTAATTCCAAAAATTTCTTCAGGAACTTGAATAACCATATCAGATTTCACCTTTACTTGGCAACCTAAACGCCATCCGTCTGCTGCTTCTTTTCTTGTAAAGTGCGGTTCTTCTGTAGGTAGTAAGTCTCCTCCTCCTTCAAAAACTTGGCACTTACATTGTATACAAGTACCACCACCACCACAAGCTGATGGTAAAAATATTTTATTGTTTCCTAATGTACTTAATAAAGTACTCCCTGAGGAAACCTCTACTTCATCTCCACCGTTAATTTTTAATTTAACTGGTCCAGATGGTGATAATTTTTCTTTTGCAAATAAAAGGATACCAACTAATATCAACGTAAGTATTAAAAACGCTGCTACTGTTGCTACAATTGTTCCGCCTGTGCTAGCTGCTAATATCATTATTATTGCTTATTTGTATTAATAACCATCTCTTCTGACTCGTCTATAAGCTCTTCAGCTTCTGCTTGAGTTTTTTCAATTACTGGTTTTTTGTTTCCTTCATCACCAGTAAGCATTCCTCCAAAACTCATAAAACCTATTGCCATAAGACCTGTAAGAATAAATGTAATTCCTAACCCACGTAATGGAGCTGGTACATTTGAATATCTAATCTTTTCACGAATTGCAGCGATAGCTACAATTGCTAAAAACCAACCAATTCCTGAACTAACACCATAGTTTAATGCTAAACCTAAAGATGGAATTTCACGAGATTGCATAAATAACGATCCTCCTAAAATTGCACAGTTTACAGCAATTAACGGTAAAAAGATACCTAATGAGTTATATAATGATGGAGAAAATTTCTCTACAATAATTTCTACTAATTGTACCATTGTTGCAATGGTAGCAATAAATAAAATAAATGATAAAAAACTTAAATCATAACTAGCGTACTCAGCCCCTAACCATGATAATGCTCCTTCTTGTAATACATACTGATCTAATAACCAGTTAATAGGTACCGTAATTGCCATTACAAAGATAACTGCTGCTCCTAGCCCTACTGCTGTAGAAACTTTTTTAGATACAGCTAAATATGAACACATTCCTAAGAATGTTGCAAATACCATGTTATCAATAAATATCGACTTAAAAAATAATTCTAAATGTTCCATTTTCTATCTCTTTCTTAAGCTCTTAACTTTCTATTAATGATTCATTTCTACTACGTTGAATCCAAATAATGATTCCAACAGTAATTAATGCCATTGGTGCTAATAACATAAACCCGTTATTTTCATATCCGATAGCATATAAACCTGTTTTTTCAATAGGATCTCCTAAAACTTTAAATCCTAATAATGTACCAGAACCTAATAACTCACGGAAAAAACCAACAATTATCAAGATTAAACCATAACCAGCAGCATTACCTAAACCATCTAAAAATGATTTCCAAGGTCCGTTACCTAAAGCAAAAGCTTCAAAACGTCCCATAATAATACAGTTAGTAATAATTAAACCTACGAATACTGAAAGCTCTTTACTTAATGAATAAGCAAATGCCTTAAGTACTAAATCAACCATAATAACTAAAGTAGCTACTACTACTAGTTGAACAATAATTCTAATTTTTGACGGTATAATATTTCTCATAAGAGAAATAACTACGTTACCCATTGCTAATACAAACAATACCGCTAAAGCCATTACAATAGAGGCTTTTAATTGTGCTGTAATTGCTAATGCTGAACAAATACCTAATACTTGAATAGTAATTGGGTTATTGTCAAACAATGGATCTGTCATCAAACCTTTATTCTTCTTCGAGAATAATGGTTCTTTTGCTTTCTTTTCTGTTCCTTCAGCCATAATTAGTTTGCTTTTACAGTTTCAAAATAAGGTACATATAACTTTAAGTCTGATTTTATCATTGCCGAAACACCATCTCCTGTGATAGTTGCTCCTGCGATAGCATCTACTTTGTTATCATTTTTTCTTTGGTTTGTTGGGTCATTGTTACCTTTAGCTACAGTAATACCTTTGTATTCTTTTCCGCTATAGATACTTTCTCCTTTAAAGTCTTCATAAAAGAAAGATTCTTTTATGTTTGCTCCTAAACCAGGTGTTTCTCCTTTATGATCAAAAAAGGCTCCTTTTACAGTTTTCAAGTCACTTTCTAGAGCTACATAACCCCAAATAGCATCCCATAAACCTTTTCCGAATAAAGGAACAACATATGATTTTTTACCATCTACGTTACCTATATATAAAGGTAACTTACGTGTGTAACTTGCATCTTTAGCTTTTTGACCTTCTTTCTTAACATCTATATCAAAGGCTGCAGCAGTTTTAGTTGCTTTAGATCCTTCAATTATATATTGATTTTCACCAATATATTTATTAAAAACAGCATCAGCTTCATTAGCATCTACAGGAGTGTTAGCATCTGCAGCATTATTTGTTAAGGTAGCTTTATTGATACCCATTGCAAATAAAATGTTTTGCTTTTTCTCTTTTTTCTTATTTTCTTTAATATTACCATTAAGCGTTCCAAAAAGTCCTGCTAAAACGGTACCTACTATTAATACCATTCCGATAGCGAATAGTATTGTGTACGAATTCTTTTCTGTGTTAACTGCCATGATTATGCTGTTTTAACTTTTAAACGCTTTAATCTTTTGTTTACATTACCTTGAACCACGTAATGGTCAATTGTTGGTGCAAATACGTTCATTAATAAAATTGCTAACATAATTCCTTCTGGGTATGCTGGATTAAATACACGAATCATAACGGCAAATAAACCAATTAAGAAACCATACCAGTATTTACCTTTATTTGTTTGTGCTCCTGATACTGGATCTGTTGCCATAAAAGTAATACCAAAAGCAAATCCTCCTATTAATAAGTGGTTCCAGAATGGTAAGCTCATTAATGCATAGAACTTACTACCTTCAGTAATCCAACCTTGAGCAATAACACCGTTAAAAATTAACCCCATTACTAATGCTCCAATAATTCCGCTAAGAATAATTCTCCAACTAGCAATTTTTGAAAAGATTAAGATTAATGCCCCTACTAAGATTAATAATGTTGATGTTTCTCCAACAGAACCTGGTATAAAACCAAAAAACGCTTCGTCCATTCCGTAAGCTAAGTCTTTCTTCTGCGCAAGCATACCTAACATTGTTTCACCAGAGATGGCATCAGCTCCAGAACGGTTAACTGCATCATGAACCCATACTTTATCTCCACTCATCCAAGTTGGGTAAGCAAAAAATAAGAATGCTCTAATTGTTAATGCAGGATTAAGAATATTCATTCCTGTACCTCCAAAAACTTCTTTACCTATAACAACTCCAAAAGCAACTGCTACTGTAAGCATCCATAATGGTGTATCAATTGGTACTATTAATGGCACTAACATACCTGTTACTAAGTATCCTTCTTCAACTTCGTGCTTTTTGATAACAGCAAATAAAAATTCGATTGCTAAACCAACTACATAAGATACAATTACTAATGGAAGAACTTTTTTAGCTCCTATTAATAAATTATCTAAAGTGAAGAAATATTGTAAATGATCGAAAAATGATACAAATTCAGGTGTTCCACCTGCAATTGCTGCAAAATGTTGATAACCTGCATTAAACATTCCCCAAATTAAACATGGTATCATTGCAATAATAACCATATTCATTGTACGCTTTAAATCATCAGCTCCACGAACGTGTGCTCCTGCATGCGTAGTTTCGTTTGGCAAATACAAAAAGGTATGGATTGCATTAAATGCAGGAGCCATTTTAGTACCCTTGTACT
Source organism: uncultured Flavobacteriaceae bacterium (assembly GCA_964545595.1). GTDB lineage: Bacteria > Bacteroidota > Bacteroidia > Flavobacteriales > Flavobacteriaceae > Aquimarina. Next base: position 3,789 of record CAZJGP010000077.1, read on the forward strand.
GCTCTTTTAAATTGTGTAATTTATTCTTTAAACTCATAAGAAAGTCTTTATCCTATTTCTTTATACATAACATCTAAACCTTTACGTACCAATTCTTGGTGGTTTTGTTTAGATACACACACAAACTCAGTAAGTGCAAAATCTTCAGGAGCAATTTCATAAGCTCCTAATTTTTCCATTTCATCCAAATCATTATAGCTAAATGCTTTTAACAATTGCATAGGATAAATATCTAAAGGAAAAACTTCTTCATAGTTACCTGTAACTACAAATGCTCTATGCTCTCCGTTAGTATTTGTGTTTAAGTCATATTTTTTCTTAGGAAATAACCAAGAAAAAGTTAAAGCTCTTGAATAACTAATTTTATTAAAAACAGGTTTATTCCATCCAAAAAATTCGTAATCGTCTCCTTCTGGTATTACAGTAAATGTTCCTGCTGTTGAAGATAAATGACCATCTGGTGCAATTTTAGTTCCTGATAACACATCTCCGTTAATCATACGAACATTATCACCATTAACTCCTGCATCATAAACAAAAGTAGATAGCTCTGCTCCTATTTTTGTTTCGTAATATTTAGGTGCTTTAATTGAAGAACCAACAACTGCAATTTTACGCGTAGCATTATAACGACCTGTTAATAATAACTCTCCTATAATAACTAAATCTTGTGCAGACACTGTCCAAACAATTTCCCCTTTATTAATAGGATCAACTTGTGCGATCTGTGTACTAACGTTACCTATTGGATGTGGTCCATTTAATGTATGAATTTCTGCATCTTTAACTTTAGCTAAAGGTGAAGTACTATTGTTTACAGAAACATGCACTTTACCATTAGTTAGTTTTGATAAAGCTGTAATTGCGGCATTTAATTCATTTTCTTTTTCTGCTAAAACAAAATCTAAATCAGATGCTAATGGAGCACTATTGTATCCTGAAACAAATATTGCTTTAGGTGCAACTTCAGGATTAGCTAAAATGTCATAAGGACGTTGCTTAATAAAAGGCCAACAACCTGCTTGTAATAAATGAGACTTTATTTCATCTCCGTTCATTGACGCTACATTTTTAACTCCAAAATCTTTATACTGTTGTTCACTGCTCGCTTGTACTTTAAAAGAAAGTATTTTTCTTTTAGCACCACGTACAATTTCTACAACCTCTCCACTAACTGGCGAGTTAAAAAGAATTTGATCGTTTGTTTTTGAATAGAAAAGAGGAGATCCTGCTTTTACTTCAGTTCCAACCTTAGCCACAATCTTAGGAATAACTCCATGAAAATCGTCTGGGTTGATGGCGTAAGTATTACTTTTAATTGCTTTAGCTAATTGTTTGTCAGCTGCACCATTTAATTTAATATCTAGGCCTTTTTTGATACGAATGTCTTTTGACATATTTTATAGTCTGTATAATTAACCTTAAAAACCATACAAATCTAATGATTATTTCATGCTTCTAAAAGTATGTAATAGTAGTATTACACTTATTTAAACAAGTTCTAAATAAAGGTGTTTATTTGAAAAATCCTCAATATAACAAGCAAAAACAAATACTTAATTTTATAATACTTACAAAAAATAACATATACTTAAGTATATAATAAAATTACTAATGTTTTAATTTTATTAAAAAAACATATTATAAAATCATACATCAAAACCATATAAATGAACCGTTTATCTAATAGAATAAAAAAGTAAAATGTAGACTTGTTTTTTATGGCATACTAATTGTTTATTACTAATTGTTGTTAGTTTAGTTAGTTGTTTAATAGCGGTTAATTTTGTTTTGTAGATTAACCGCTATTTAATTCTAAGTATTAACCTTCTTTATTCAGAGTTTCTAGATACAATTGTAATTTTGATTTTTCCTCTTTACTCAAAACAGGTTCTTTTATATCTGTTAAAGATTTTAGTTTTTCATAAATAATCTTAGCCACTGCTAAACGTGCTTCTGGCTTTCTATCTGCAGGTATTATATACCATGGAGCATTAACAGTAGATGTTTTTTGTAATGCTGCTTCGTATGCATTTTGATAAGCATTCCATAATTTACGTTCTCGAAGATCTCCTGCTGAGAATTTCCAATTTTTCTCTTCTTTTTCTAACCTTCTAATCAATCGGTTTTTTTGTTCTTCTTTCGAAAGATTCAAAAAGAATTTAAATATTAAAGTTCCATTTTCAGAAATGGTTTTTTCAAAATTATTTATCTGTTCGTATCTCTGTTCCCAAAAGTCTCCTGTAATATCTTCAACTGAATTTATATTTGGTAAATTTTCTCCTAATATATATTCCGGATGCACTTTTGTTACTAATACATTTTCATAATGGGTTCTATTAAAAACACCAAACTCTCCTCTAGCTGGTAATGCTATATAATGCCTCCATAAATAATCATGATCAAGCTCTTGTTTTGTTGGTGTTTTAAAACTAGTGACCGTTACCCCTCTTGCATTAAAACCTTTAAAAACTTCACGAATTAAACTGTCTTTACCCGCAGTATCCATACCTTGTAAACAAATAAGAACACTATACTTTCCATGCGCATACATGGTATCTTGTATTTTACTTAATTCTTTACGAATTTCTTTTAATTCTTTTTCAAGTTCTTTTTCTGTAAAATTAGACTCATAATTAGTTATACTATCTTTAATTGAAAACTCTGAATCTGCTTTAATTTTTATCATCAATAAACTTTCTTTAAAATAAAAAAGGAGCATAAAATGATTACACCCCTATTAAATATATTATTATTTTGAAGCGAATAATTTTACATCTTTTTCGCTTATTGTTTGCTCTCCTAATATTAGTAGTCTCTCAATAACATTTCTTAACTCTCTAATATTACCTGTCCAATCATATTTTTGTAATAATTTAATTGCTTCAGGTGCAAACTTTTTTACCACACTACCTTGTGCTTTTGCTATTTTTTTAGCAAAATGCTCTATAAGCATTGGTATATCTTCTCTCCTATCATTTAATGCTGGTACTTTAATTAAAATAACTGCTAAACGATGGTATAAATCTTCTCTAAACTTTTTATCGTCAATTTCTTGACGCAAATTTTTATTAGTAGCAGCAACAACTCTTACATTAACCTTAATATCTTTATCACTACCAACACGTTGTACTTTACCTTCTTGTAAAGCTCTTAAAACTTTTGCTTGCGCAGAAAGACTCATGTCTCCTATTTCATCTAAAAAAATAGTACCTCCGTTGGCAGCCTCAAATTTACCCGCCCTATCCTTATTTGCCGATGTAAAAGCTCCTTTAACATGACCAAATAATTCACTTTCAATCAATTCAGAAGGTATAGCTGCACAATTAACTTCTATAAAAGGTCCTTTAGAACGTTCACTCTTTTCATGTACCCAATGCGCTACTAACTCTTTACCGGTACCGTTTGGCCCTGTTACTAATACACGAGCATCGGTAGGAGCTACTTTGTCAATCATCTCTTTAATTTCAGTGATTGCCGATGATTCTCCAATCATTTCGTAATTTTTAGAAACCTTCTTTTTTAAACGCTTATTCTCAACAACTAATTCTTTTCGATCTAAAGCATTACGAACAGTGTTTAATAACCTATTAAGATCTGGCGGTTTTGATATATAATCAAAAGCTCCTAAACGCATAGTATTTACTGCAGTTTCTAAATCTCCATGACCAGAAATCATAATTGCTGGTATTTCAGGTTTGATTTTTTGAATAGCTTGTAACACTTCAACACCATCCATTTTTGGCATTTTAATATCACATAACACTAAATCGAAGTCTTCTTTTTTAATTTTATCTATTCCTATTAGACCATCTTCAGCTTCAAATACTTTATAAGTATCATTTTCTTCACCAAGAATTTTCACCAATACTCTTCGTATTGCTGCCTCATCTTCAATAACTAATATTCTAGACATAATATATTTGTATTTATTTAAGTATCCTTATTAAGCTTTAACCATATGAATGTCGCGCTGAGGAAAAGGAATACTTATATTATTTTTCTTAAATAAGTAATTTATTTCAAATCGTAATTCACTTTGAATAACTAGAGAACTAAAGCCATCTAAAATAGCATATTCAACTCTAAAAATTAAAGCACTGTCTCCAAAATCTTCAAAAAAAACATAAGGTTCTATTTTCTGTATAACATTAGTATTTGCCTTTACAGCATCTTTTAATAAGCTACTTACTAATTTAACATCACTACCATAAGCAACGCCTATAGTAATCGAATCTTTTGTTTGTTTATTATTTTGTGTCCAATTATATAAACTATTTGTTAAAAAATGATGATTAGGAATAATATACATTTTATTATCAATAGTAATAGCTCTAGTTGTTCGTAGTTTTATATTCTCTACTTTAAGTACCTTACCATTAAATTCCATAATATCACCTACTTTAATACTTGCATCTATTAAAATAAAAATTCCGGATATAATATCTTGAAATAATGTTTGCAACGCCAAACCAACACCGACTAATAACGCTGTAGAAGCTGCTAATAATGGGGTAACATTAATTCCTATTTCCTGAAAAATAATAACACCTATAATAGCATAGATAAAGTATTTTAAAAACCCAAATAAAGAACTAAATTTTAATTTATTATCGGTTGTTAAACTTTTAGACAATACACCTGTTATAGCTTTTAAAAAGTATTTTGTAATAACAAAAGTAACTATAACAATAAATACTCCTTGAATACTTATTTTAATATGATCTCCTATAATAACAGGATGTTGTACTACCTTTAATATAGATTTTATAGCACTTTTAAAAGTTGAAGATATTAGTATTAAATATATAAGATTATACAATTAAGGTAAGGGGTGTTATTGGTTATAAGCTATATTACTATTTTTTAAAACAAGATACAAAACAATAACAGGAATTGTTATAAAAAACAAAACCCACCCTATTAATAAAAATAGGATGGGAAAAAAATTGTTATGAAAAAGAAATTCACTTGTTTAAACAAGCATTATTACAAATATAACAAAAATATTGAGTTATAATTAAGAATTATGAAAACATATCCTTAACTTTTTCAAAAAATGATTTATCTGACTTTTCAGGATTTGGTGTAAAGTTCGTATCATCACTCATTTTTTCAAAAAATGCTAATTGATCTTTATTTAACTCTTGAGGTGTCCACACATTAACATGTACTAATAAATCTCCTTTACCGTAACCGTTTAAGCTAGGAATACCTTTACCACGTAAACGTAATATTTTTCCACTCTGTACACCTTCTTCTATCTTAATACGTACTTTACCTGTAACGGTATCAATTTCTTTAGATGCTCCTAAAACAGCTTCAGAAAAACTAATATAAAGATCGTAATGAAGATTATCTCCTTCGCGTTGTAAACTATCATGATCTCGTTCTTCGATAGCAACTAATAGGTCACCAGAAATTCCATTACCTGGAGCATCATTACCACGACCTGATACTTTAAGTTGCATACCATCTTGCACTCCTGCAGGTATTTTAACTGTAACTGTTTCTTCTTTTACAATTAATCCTTGAGAATCTGCCCCAGCTGCTTTACTATCGATCATTTGACCTGTACCTCCACAAGTACTACAAGGTACTGCTGTTTGCATACGACCAAGAATAGTCTGTTGTATTTTTACAACTTGACCTTGACCATTACACGTTGTACAAGTTTTATAGGTTGTTCCTTCTGCTTGTACTTTACGCTTAACTTTTACTTTTTTATCTACTCCATTAGCAATTTCTTCTAACGTAAGCTTTACACGAATACGTAGGTTACTTCCTTTAGCACGACGTTGTCCACGACCTCCGCCGCCTCCAAAGCCACCACCTCCGAAAATATCTCCGAATTGGCTAAATATGTCATCCATATTCATTCCACCGCCGAAACCTCCACCGAAGCCTCCGCCGCCACCTCCGCCGTTCTCAAAGGCTTGGTGTCCGTACTGATCGTAACGAGCTTTTTTATTTTCGTCGCTTAATATTTCATAAGCTTCTGCTGCTTTCTTAAAATTTTCTTCAGCTGTTGTATCTCCAGGGTTTTTATCTGGGTGATATTGAATTGCTTTTTTTCGGTAAGCTTTTTTAATTTCTGCTGCAGTAGCACCTTTGCTAATACCTAATACGTCGTAAAAATCTTCTTTCATAATATATTATAATACTAGTTTCCTGTAACTACTTTTGGGTAACGAATAATTTTGTCTCCAAGTTTATATCCTTTCTCTACAACATCTACAATTTTACCTTTTAATTCTTCGCTCGGAGCGGGAATTTGAGTAATTGCTTCATGTAAATCTGCATCAAAAGTATCGGCTGCTTTAACTTCTATTTGCTCTAAACCTTTAGATTTTAAAATATCTTTAAGTTTATTATGAATTAAGTTTACACCTTCTTTAACCGCTGTATCTTCTGATTTTTCAATTTCAACATTTGCTCTATCAAAATCATCTAAAACTGGTAATAATGCTTGTAAAACTTCTTGTCCTGCAGTTTTAAATAACTCTACACGTTCTTTAGAAGTTCTTTTTTTATAGTTTTCAAATTCAGCAAATAAACGTAAGAATTTATCTTTTTCAACTGCCACAGCTTCTTGTGCTAAAGTCAGTTCATCTTTTTCTTCTACCTCTGGTGTATCTTTAGCATCTGTAGTTTCTTCTACTTGTTCGTTAGCTACTTCAGGGTTTGTATCGTTTATTGTTTCTTCTGCTTTATCTTTTGTACTCATATTACTTTGTTTTCTTTTTAAAAAACCTTTAAAACATTATGCAAAAGTACTGCCAATTATACTTTTATGCCAACATGTCATCAATTGTTTTCTATTTTAATTTACAAACTAAAATAGCTTTAAATAATTCTTGTGTTTACAGTAATATTGATCATAAAAATTAAGCATAAAAAAAGCAACAAATTAATTTGTTGCTTTTTTTTATGCTTAACACTACTATTAGATAGTATCTACTAATTGTCTTATTACATAAGAATCTCCAATCTTATCAATTTCAATAACTAATACAGTATTAAATTCTTGTAATTCATTTACATTAACTGTAAATACCACTTCTTCTCCTCCATTAAAACCTACTATTGTAAAAGTAACTTCTTCCGAAACATCAAAATTTTCAAATTCAGCACCCTGAATAATAACATTATATGTTCCGTCATCAAAAGTAGCTCTTATTTCTACTGTTTCAAATGGTTCTTCATTTTCTGAAATAGATACTTCTTCATTAAAGTCGTCATCTTCAACAACAAAATCTAGTAATAACATGAAAAAATCTTCTTGAGTTTCCCATGTCATATTAATTTCAACACCATCAGAATCAGTAATAACTGAATCTGAAATTTCGTCACCTTCTGTTATATTTTCATCAATTTCTTCTAAAATGGGTTCTAAATTTTCATTATTATCATTATTCGGTAAAAATATATCGATATCTTTAGAACATGATAAAAGTAACATAGATGCACTAGCTAGTAATAATAATCTCTTTAACATAATTTATTAGTTTTTATTAGTTATATTCTAATTTATGTTAGTATTATATCTTAAAATTTAACTAAACATTAAATAATCATCAACAAACTGTAAAGCGATAATAAACCGAATATCTTTGAATTAATGTTATTATAATAAAAAACACATCATGAAAAACAAAAAATTAAGCTTTATTGCACTTATTGCATTAACAATGGCTTTTACATCTTGTAAAAAAGAACAAAAAGTAGCAACAACAGAAGCTAAAGAAGTAATTGAAGTTGTAAGTAGTGAAACTTACATAGCTTCGGCAACAGAAACATTTATTACTTGGAATGCTAAGAAGAAAGTACTTGGTGGTCACCAAGGAACTATAAACGCTTCTTCTGGTGTTATCGAAGTAAAAGGAAAAGACGTTGTTGGTGGTCATTTTATTATTGACCTAAATACTATAAATGTTACAGATATTGAAGAAGAAGGAAAAAAAGGTAATCTAATAGGTCACTTAAAAAATGTGGACTTTTTTGATGTAGCTAACCACCCTAACGGCGCCTTTGAAATTACAAGTGTTACACCTAAAAATGATACATCTATTATTGCTGGTAACCTTACTTTAAAAGGAATAAAAAAGAACATTGCGTTCCCTGCTACTATTGTTGTAAATGGTGGTAAAACAATGATTAAAAGTGAAGAGTTTAATATTGACCGTACAGAATGGGGAATTAATTATAACTCAGGAAAAGTTGTTGATCCTGCTTCTTTAGGTGACAAACTTATTAAAGATGAAGTTGGTATAGTAGTAAATATTATTGCTAGTAAATAAATTTACATAAATATTAAAGAGCCTTTGCTAAATAGCAAAGGCTCTTTTTTTCTTAAAAAGATTACAAACAAAAAGCCTTCATTATTTATAATGAAGGCTTTTTAATATATCTAAAGCAATATAGAGTTTACTTATATATGTAAAGCTCTATCTTCAGTTGCTGCTAATGCTGCTTCTTTTATAGCTTCAGTAAAAGTTGGGTGTGCATGACTCATACGTGCAATATCTTCAGCACTTGCTCTGTATTCCATTGCAATAACTGCTTCTGCAATTAAATCGGCACAACGAGCACCTACCATATGAACTCCTAAAATTTCATCTGTATTTTTATCAGCGATAATCTTAACAAAACCTTCTAAGTCATTACTTGCTCTAGCTCTACCTAAGGCTTTGAAAGGAAATTGACCTACTTTATAGTTTACTCCAGCTTCTTTTAATTGCTCTTCTGTTTTACCAACAGCTGCAACTTCTGGCCATGTGTAAACAACACCTGGTATTAAGTTATAATCTATATGTGGTTTTTGACCTGCTAAAAATTCAGCAACTAAAACACCTTCTTCTTCCGCTTTGTGTGCTAACATTGCTCCTTTAACAACATCACCAATAGCGTAAATATTACTTACATTAGTTTGTAAATGGTCATTAGTTTCAATTTGACCTCTTTCTGTAGTTTTAATACCTACGTTTTCTAAGCCTAATCCTTTTGTAAACGGACTACGACCAACAGATAATAAACAGTAGTCACCTTCAAAAGTAACATCTGCTCCTTTTTTATCTTTAGCAGTAACTAAAACTTCAGCTCCTTTGTTTTCTACATTCTGAACCGCATGGTTTAAGAAAAACTTAATTCCTTGCTTCTTTAAAGACTTCATTAATTCTTTAGAAAGTGCAGCATCCATACCAGGAATAATACGTGGTGCATACTCAATAACAGAAACCTGTGCTCCTAAACGGTTATATACTTGACCAAGCTCTAAACCAATAACTCCTCCACCAATAATAACTAGGTGTTTTGGAATTTCTTTAAGTTTTAATGCTTCTGTCGAAGTGATTACTCTTTCTTTATCAACTTGAGCAAACGGTAATTGAGATGGTTTTGAACCTGTAGCAATAATTGTATTTTTTGCTTCAATAACAACATCTCCTTCTGCTGTAGCAACATTAATATGAGTAGCATCTTTAAAGGTCCCTAAACCTTTGAAAACTTCAATTTTGTTTTTGCTCATTAAATAATCGATACCAGAACAAGTTTGGTCAACAACTGCTTTTTTACGAGCAATCATAGTTTCCAAGTTTGCTTTAATTTCTCCTTCAATTTCAATACCATGCGCAGCTGAATGCTTTGTAGCATGCTCAAAATGGTGCGAAGAATCTAATAATGCTTTACTTGGAATACAACCTACATTTAAACATGTACCACCAAGTGTATCGTATTTTTCAATAATAGCTGTTTTCATTCCTAATTGTGCGCAACGAATAGCCGCAACATAACCACCAGGGCCTGAACCAATAACAGCAACATCAAATGAACTCATAATATATATTTTTATTTATAAATAATTATTTCTTTATATATTGACAAATGTACAAATGTTTTAATTTTCAACCATCCAATATTTCATATATATTAAGTAACTATACGTAGTTCTTAAAATACTTATAATTTTACTATTCGTTGTTCTATAATTTTATTCTATTTTTACGAATAATACATTTATATTAAATGAAATACTTACAGTTTACACTTCTACTCTTTACCATTATTATATGGAGTTCTTGTCGTAAAGATTTTGATACCATTACAAATAATGGCAATTTAGAATTTTCTAAAGACACTGTTTTTTTTGATACAATTTTCACAAGAGTAAAATCAAGCACACAACAATTTAAAATATTCAATAGATCTAATGAAGATATTACAATACCTAGTATTACTCTAGAACGTGGTATAAATTCTAGGTATCAATTAAATGTCAATGGTTTCCCTCAAGAGGGGGAAGAAATAACACCCTCTACAGGAAAAGAATTTACTGATATAGATATACTTGCTAAAGATAGTATTTTTGTTTTCCTAGAAGTGGTAGTAGATGTAGATGTTGACGAATTAGATGACGAAAATAATTACGACGATAGAATAATTTTTGAAGGAACTGAAAACACACAATCAGTCGAGCTAATTACTAATGTAACTGATGCTACTTTTATTTTTCAAGAAGAAACAGATATAGAAAAATCATTTCTTACTACAAATCGTAATGAAAATGGTGATTTTGTTTCTTTATCAGCTTTCAATTTAACACAAGCTGAATTAAATATGACAAATGAAAGGGCTTATGTAATATTTGGTAATGCTGTTGTACCTTCAGGAGAAACACTTACCATAGATGCTGGTGCTAGATTACATTTTCATGAAGATTCTAGTTTATTTGTAGAACCTGGTGCAAATATTATTATTAATGGAGAAGAGAGCCCTGAGGAAGATCCTTTATTAAATGAAGTAATTATTGAAGGGGATCGAATAGCTGCTGATTTTGATAATTTACCTGGCCAATGGGGATTCATTTGGATACAAAACGGAAGTACAGGTAATAGTTTTACAAATACCACTATAAAAAATGCTTCTTTAAGCTTGTTAGTAGATGGTAACGGAAATGAAACTACTAGTGCTCTAACTTTAAAAAATGTTCAAATATATAATTCTCAATCAGCAGGAATACAAGCAAATGCTACATTTATAGAAGCTGAAAATTTAGCTATTAATCAAAGTGGACAAGCAAGTTTAAATATTGAACAAGGAGGTACTTATAATTTTAATCATTGTACCCTTGTAAATTATTTTGGTTTTGGTTTTCGGTCTTTAACTGCTGTAACATTAAGTAATTCATTAGGTTTTGATAGTAATGTAACTAATACCAACCTAAATGCTACGTTTACTAATTGTATTATTGCCGGTAATAACCGTAACGAATTAACACTACGTAATAATAATGAAGCGGAATTCAATTTTAAATTTGAAAACAGTTTAATATTTGTTAATGAGTTTTTAAATAATGGAACTGATTTAGAATACGATTTTGATAATCCTAATTTATACGAGAATTGTGTTTTTAATGAAGAACCGGAATTTAGAAACACTAATTTAAGCCAGTTAGAAATTAACGAGGAATCTGCTGCTAATGGTATAGCACAAATAACAGCAACAACTACCGATATATTAGGAATTATTAGAGATACTACTTTACCTGATGCAGGAGCTTATGAAAGTAGTATATTTGACGAAGAAGAAGTAATAGAATAAATGGAAGAAAACACTAAAAAAAAAGACAGCGGATTTAATAATCTATTAATTAACATTATTATTCCTGCTTTAATATTAATGAAAGGAGCTAAATTCTTTCCTTCATTAACATCTGTACAAGTATTATTATTAGCTCTAGCCTTTCCTTTCTTTTATGGTTTATATGACTTCTTTATAAAGAAAGAAAAAAACTTTATTGCCATTTTGGGTTTCGTTAGTATTTTACTTTCTGGTATTGTTGGGGTTTTACAACTATCTACTGAGTTAATTGCTATTAAAGAAGCAGCAATACCTTTTATTATAGGTTGTGTAATTTTAATTTCTAATTATACATCGTACCCTATAGCTCCTAAGTTTTTATATCATGAAGAAATTTTTGATAAAAAAACAATTAATGAAAACTTAGATGATACTCAAGAAATTACTTTAAAAGACAAAATAAAGAAAGCTTCTTTTTTCTTATTTCTTTCTTTTATGCTTTCTGCTGTTTTAAATTTTGTATTAGCAAAATACTTTATACAAAGCCCAACAGGAACTGAAGCTTTTAATGATGAACTTGGTAAAATGACCCTATATAGCTACCCAATAATTGTTATACCATCTATGCTTATTATGTTTGGTATTATGCGCTATATATATGTAAATATTAAAAATTTAACTGGCTTAACAAGCGATGATATTTTATTATTTAAAAAGTAATTAATCATCTAATAGTATTAAAAAGAGGAAAAACTTACATAAGTTTTTCCTCTTTTTTTATTTTTGACAAAACATTTATAATCAATATTTTAAGTATTTAATTTAACTCTTTTTAAGAAATACCATAACCTTTAAAATATTTTTTGGCATACCGTTTGTATGTTACTAATCGTAGTTTGTTTATTACAAGCTTTTATAACTTAAAAATGCAACTATGAAAAAGATATTTTTAACAACCGTAACAATAATGTTGGCCGCTTTTGGAATGAATGCCGCAACAACAACTTATAATAATAACGAACAACCTTTTGTTTTTGTAGAATCAGGAATTGAATTTGCTGTTTTTAAAGATGGTCAGTTTGATTTTAACGTCCTTAGATCTAATAACAATAACGTTGGTGTAAGTGTAAATGTTGGAATATTTGATTTTAGTTTTAACTCTGGTCACAACTACGATACTTTTGTACAGTATGATGATTATGGCGCTGTAGTTCAAGTTGAAAATACAGGAATCTATTACGATTATTATGGTCGCGTAAACAGAATTGGAAATATCCATTTTGACTATAACAATTACAACGGATATGTTAATAGAATAGGTAATTTACATATTGGGTACAATTCTTATGGACATGTTGCTTACCGTCGTGGTATTATCAACAATTATAACACTAATTACGCTTATAGACCATACCATAAAGTATATAGCAGACCTAGAGCTAATAGAGTTGTTTTACACCACACTCCGTATAGAAGAAATTATAATGCTACTAGATTAAATTATAATAACTATAAAAGAAATTATGTTGCTAAAAGAAAGTATGCTGCTGTTAACAGAACATATAACCGACCTGGAAAAGTAATTTCTAAAAAAAATAATTATAACAATAATAGAGCTGTTGTAAATAATAGACGAATTAACAATAATAACAATAGAGCTACTGTAAACAATAGAAGAATCAACAGCAATAATAATAGAGCTGTAGTTGATAATAGAAATACGAACAATAACAGAAAAGTAGTTTCTAACAGAAGTAATAACAATAGAAAAGTTGTAAAAAATACGAATACTCGTAAAAACACTTCTAGAGCAACTACTTCTAAAAACAATAACAGAGTTGTTTCTAATTCAAAAAACAATAGAGGTAACTCAAAGTTTACTAATAGAGCTACAAAATCAGTTACAAAAAACTCAAAAAACACTGTAGCTTCTACTAATAGAAACTTTAGCAAAAGATAATACCTAATTCCCCCCTTAATTGAAAAAGCGCTTTACAAAGTATGTAAAGCGCTTTTTTTATTACTATTTTGAAATTCATTTTTTTATTTTCCCCATTCCGTATGGAAAATACCTTCTCTATCATTACGCTCATAAGTATGAGAACCAAAATGATCTCGTTGGGCCTGAATTAAATTCAAAGGTAATTCGCTCGATGTATAGGCATCAAAATAAGTTAAAGAATTTGATAACCCTGGAACTGGAATTCCATTAGTAGCAGCAAAAGAAACCAACTCCCTTGCAGCAGGTACTGCTTTTTGAACTTCAGGAACAAAACTAGGAGCTAACAATAAATTTGGTAACTCTTTATCAGCAACAAATGCTTTAGTAATATCTTCTAACAACCCTGCTCTAATAATACAACCAGCTCTCCATATTTGCGATATTAAAGCTAAATCTAAGTTATAACCATATTCTTTAGAGGCATCAGCTAATTGACTTAAACCTTGTGCATATGCTGTAACAAAAGCAAAATAAAGAGCTTCTTCTGCCAAAGCAACCAGTTTGTCTTTTTCTATAGCTGTAACTTCAGGTCTACTGTAAAGGTCATCTGCTATAACTCGTTCGTTTTTTAACGCCGAAATTTCACGCATACTAACTGCAATATCAATAGTTGGTATCGGAATACCTAAATCCATTGCATTTTGCGATGTCCATTTACCGGTTCCTTTTTGTTTCGCTTTATCTAAAATTACATCAATAATACGCTTATCTGTAAGGTCATCTTCTTGTAAAAAAATTTCAGAAGTAATTTGCACTAAAAAAGACTGTAAACGACCTTTATTCCAAGTATCAAAAATGTTGTGCAATTCATCATTAGTAAAGTTGGCTGATTTACGTAACAAATCATAAATTTCAGCAGTAAGCTGCATCATACCATATTCAATACCATTATGTACCATTTTCACATAATTACCTGCAGATTTTGGCCCTAAATAAGCTACACATGGCTTACCATCTGTTGCTTTTGCAGAAACTGCTTCAAAAATTGGTTTTATGTATTTGTATGATGGTTCAGAACCTCCTGGCATAATACTAGGTCCTCTACGAGCTCCTTTTGCTCCACCAGACACTCCTACTCCTAAAAAATGTATTCCTTTTTTAGTTAAATATTCTTCTCTCCTATCTGTATCGGTATAAAATGAATTTCCTCCATCAATAATTAAATCACCTTCTTCAACGTAAGGTAATAAGCTTTCTATAACAGCATCTACAGGTTTACCAGCAGGTACTAAAAGCATAATTTTTCTTGGAGTTGTTAACCCTTCTACAAATTCTTTTGTAGATGTTGTTCCATCAACTTTTTCAAGGTTACTACCTTCTTCTTTAAGAGCATTTACTTGACTTTCATTTAAATCTAAACCATATGCAGAAAAACCATTATCAACCACATTTAGTATAAAGTTACGTCCCATAACTCCTAAACCAATTAACCCAAAATCATACTTTTTTCCGCTCATAATTGTAATCTAAAAAATGTTTATTAAAGCCACTAAAAATAATAGTTCGCAAGAATTTTTATAACAAAGAGTTCTCTAAAAAATGTATATCGAGTATCTTCGCACTTGTAAACTATTAACCCATGGTTAATGGAGTAGCAAATCAAAAATATAGAAATTGTAGCTTCTTTTAATACTATTTAATAGTAAATTTATTATTAGATAAAAAAGAGTTGTATTGAAATACATGTAAACACATGAAAAAAATTGATAATCAATTATTAGTAATTTTTGGAGCTTCTGGCGATCTAACTGCTCGTAAATTAATTCCGGCTTTACTACACCTTTATAAAGACGGTCATTTACCTAAAAGGTTTGCTATACTAGGTACTAGCCGTAGTAATTATTCTGATGAAGATTTTAGAAATAAAGTAGTAATTGAAAGTCAATTTTTAGACAATAATATTTCTAAAGAAGAAAAAAGCTTTATTAAAAAATTTACGCAAAATATTTTTTATCAAGATTTAGGAAATTCATATGATGGCCCTTTTGACTCTTTAAAAGACCGTATTGCAGTACTTAATAAAGAACTAAAACTAGATGGTAATTGTATTTTTTATTTATCGACACCACCTAGAATATATGAGCAAATTGCTAAAAACCTGTTTGAACAAGGCTTAACTAAAGAAGATGATGGTTGGAAACGTATTATTGTTGAAAAACCGTTTGGATACAGTTTAGAGACTGCAAAGGCATTAAACTTAGGTTTACAAAAGTATTTTAATGAAAAGCAAATCTACCGTATTGATCACTATTTAGGAAAAGAAACGGTACAAAATCTATTAGTAACAAGATTTTCGAACAGTATTTTTGAACCATTATGGAATCGTAATTATATACACCATGTTGAAATTACAAATGCCGAAAGTGTTGGTGTTGGTAATCGTGGTGGGTACTATGATAAATCGGGTGCTTTACGTGATATGTTTCAAAATCATTTAATGCAAATAGTATCTTTAGTAGCCATGGAACCTCCTATTGATGCTAAACCAGAATCTATTAGAAATGAAAAAGTAAAAGCTTTACAGTCTATTAGACCAATGACTAAAGAAAGCCTTAAAAAAAATACTATTAGAGGTCAGTATTTAAGTTCTACTATAGATGGAAAAAAAATAAAAGGATACCGTGAAGAAGAAGGTGTTGATGAACAATCAGCTACCGAAACTTATGCTGCTATTAAATTTAATATAGATAATTGGCGTTGGCAAGGTGTTCCTTTTTATGTACGAACAGCTAAAAGTATGCCTACAAAGGTTACCGAAATTGTAATACACTTTAAGCCTACACACCATAGACTTTTTAACTTAAAAAATACTGCTAATTCTAGTAATCGATTAATTATAAGAGTACAACCTGATGAAGGTATTTTGGTAAAGTTTGGTGTTAAAGTACCAGGTCAAGGTTTTGATGTTCGTAGTGCAAATTTAGATTTCCATTACTCGGACATGGAAGAAACTGATGTAATGAAGGCATACGAGCGTTTATTATTAGATGCTATGCAAGGAGATGCTACATTATATGCACGTGCCGATGAGGTAGAAGCTGCATGGGATTTTGTAGACCCTATAATTAATTATTGGAAAACAGAAAAAGCAAAAATACACGGATACCCAGCTGGTACTTGGGGGCCACAATATGCTGATGATTTAATAAAAGGTAAATTAGGAAGTTGGAGAAACCCTAGCCCTAGTTTAGCTGGTGAAGAAGGTTATAGAGAATTGTAAGTAAAATCGGTAATAAAATTTGGAATTGTTGTAGTAAAATCTATTTTTGCTACCACTAATTTAAACCAAAAAAATTACCAATTTTATGAAACATTTATTACTTATTACACTAGCATTTTGTTCAACAATAGCATTTTCTCAAGCACAACAAGGAGAATTTTTAATTGGGGCTGATGGAAGTTTCGATTCATCTGTTACATCAACATCTTTCGATGGAGATAGTAAAACCTATGTATCTTCTGGAACTTTAGGTATAAAAGGTGGATATTTTGTAATTAACAAATTAGCTTTAGGTCTTGATTTATCAACGACAGCTTCATTACAAACAAATGATTTTAATGATATTGAACTGACTACTACTGATTATAATTTTTCACCTTTTGCAAGGTATTATATTTTAGAAAACAGAATTAAACCTTATTTTGAGGGTACTATTGGTATAGGTTTCGGTAATGAAAAACGAGAAAGTAATTTTGGAGAATTTGAAAATAAATTCACTGATTTTAACTTAGGTTTAGGAGCAGGAGTAGCAATTTTTATTCATAAAGTTGTTTCTATCGATTTAGGGTTTAACTACAGTTTTACAAATAGAGATTTTAGAGATACCGATTTTGAAGACAAAATAAACAACTTCAGTTTAAATGCTGGTTTTAGTTTATACTTATAGAAAAACTAATCATTTATTTTATAACTTGCGGTTAAGTGATTTTTCATTTAACCGCTTTTTTTATTTATGAAATTAAAAATATTTAACGATAAAAACGAAGTAGCAAAAGCTTTTTCAGAGCATTTAAAAACGCTTATTGAAACTTCTGAATCTGAAATACATGTAGCCCTTTCGGGCGGAAGTACTCCAAAAGCTATATTTGATTATATGGCTGCTAGTTATAAAGATAGCATTCAGTGGAATAAATTACATTTATATTGGGGAGATGAGCGTTGTGTAGATCCAACAGATAGTGAAAGTAATTATAGAATGACTGTAGATCATTTACTATCAAAGGTGGATTTCCCTGAAAAGAATATTCATAGAATTTTAGGTGAAAATGAGCCTAGTATGGAGTCTGTTCGTTATGGTAATTTATTAAACAAACAATTACCTTTAAATGAAGATGGCCCCGTATTCAATTTAGTAATTCTTGGAATGGGAGATGACGGTCATACAGCTTCTATTTTTCCTTATAATATTGAATTATGGGATAGTGAAAATAATTGTGAAGTAGCCTTACACCCAGACTCTGGACAAAAAAGAGTTACACTTACAGGAAATGTAATTAATAATGCTGAAGAGGTAGCTTTTTTAGTTACAGGTGATAATAAAGCCGAAAAAGTAGAAAGTATTGTAAATGAACTAGATGGTTTTGAGGTATATCCTGCTTCATTAGTAGCTCCTTATTCTGAAAAATTATCTTGGTTTTTAGATAAAGCTGCTGCTGCAAAATTAGATATCTAACAAATAAATATTCAATCATGAACAAAGTAATAAACACGCAATCTGCTCCTGCTCCTATTGGTCCTTATAATCAAGCTGTACTTGCAGGAAATACTTTATACATATCAGGACAAATTGCTATTGATCCAAAAACAGGCGATTTAGTACAAAATTCAATTGTTCATGAAACCAAACAAGTTTTAGAAAACTTAAAAGCTATTTTAGATGAAGCTGGTTTTAACATTACTGATGTAGTGAAAACAAGTATTTTTTTAAGTAATATGGATTATTTTTCTACAGTAAACGGAGTTTATGCTGATTACTTTTCAAATGAATCGGCTCCTGCTAGAGAAACTGTTGCTGTTAGCACCTTACCAAAAAATGTAAATGTTGAAATTTCTGCTATAGCAGTAAAACAATAATTATTAATAATTAAAAAGCTTCTAATTATAAAATTAGGAGCTTTTTAATTCCTCTTTTTTTATAAAGACAAAGCTTTTATTTGTCTTCTATCCATGTTAGATAAAAATTTCTTTTGCAAAAAGAACTATAAAAAGCTTAAACAGCTAACTACCTATCTTCTTACAAAATTATTTATCTCAATTTCTTTATTTAAATTATCACACTAGATAGTTTGACTTATTCTTTAAAAAGTTAATACAACTATGTTGCATTAACTTTTTATTACATACTTTTACAACTAAGTTGCATTAGTGTTACTTTCATTGATTATTATAAAATAGTATTTCATAAAATTATAAAGTTAAGTATGAAAACAGCCCTATCAGTTAAAAATTGGAATGTAGATACAAAACCCGAAGTACTACATAATATTCATAAAAAAAATGTGAATATTACCATCTACAACAGAACTATAGACAATTTAGAAGAAGAACTAAATTGGTTAGTTAAAAATGATATTAAATTACATTCTAACGGTACTATTAATACAGTTTTAAGTCACTTACCTAAAACTTTAGAACTTAGCAACTGCCCTAACGTATTACAAGATATTAATACTCTATTACAGTATTTTAATGAGGTTACAAATTCAAAAGAATATCGATTATTATTAGCTACTATAGATAATGATATGTGTCGAAAATTTCATATGGATAATAATAATTTACGAATGCTGTGTACTTATAAAGGTCAAGGTACTTTGTGGCTTACTGAAGATAATATTAATCGTGAGGCGCTTGAACTTCGTAAAACAAATGAACATATAGTTATTGATGAAAATGAAATAAAACAAGCTAAAACTGGATCAATACTTATTTTAAAAGGTGCTAAGTACGCAATAGAACAACCAAATGCAATTGTGCATCGTAGTCCGACAATTAAACAAAATAGTGAAAAAAGATTATTACTTCGTATCGATGCGAATTAAACTATTACTATTAAATAATACCTAAAAATAAAATTACTTTACAATGGTTCCTGACATAAAAAATGAATTAGAAGAAAATTTAGATTTAGATCTTCAATTTTCTAAACGTGATGGTTTGTTACCTGTTGCTGTTCAAGAAACAAAAACAGGACAATTATTAATGTTAGCCTCGGTTAATAAAGAAGCTCTATCAAAAACTTTAAATACCAAAATGGCTACATTTTGGAGTACTTCTCGTAAAAAACTTTGGACAAAAGGAGAAACCTCTGGCGATTTGCTTAGAGTAGACAACATATTAGTTGACTGTGATCAAGATGCTTTAGTATACCAAGTAACTTTATTAGGCGATGGTGTTTGCCATACATTTAATTCTAAAGGAAAACACCGCAAGGCTTGTTTTTATAGAGAATTAAATTTAGAAGAGAATAGTCTACAATTTATAAAGGGTATGCAATAGTAATAGCTGTAAATAAATATTTTATGTTAGAAACCAAAATAGGAATTATAACCATTAGTGATAGAGCAAGCGCTGGTATTTACGAAGACATTAGCGGAAAAGCGATTATTAATACTTTAAACGAATATTTAAGTTCTGCTTGGGCTGAATCTTATAAAGTTATTCCAGATGAGCAAAATTTAATAGAAAAGACTATTATTGATATGATTGATAACCAAAAATGTTGTTTGGTTATTACAACCGGTGGTACTGGGCCTGCTAAAAGAGATGTTACACCTGAAGCTACCGAAGCTGTTTGCGACCGTATGATGCCAGGTTTTGGAGAACTTATGCGTGCAGAATCTTTAAAATATGTACCTACAGCTATACTTTCTAGACAAACTGCTGGTTTACGAAATTCAAGTTTAGTAATAAACCTTCCGGGGAAACCAAAATCGATAAGAGAATGCTTAGATGCTGTTTTTCCGGCAATTCCGTATTGTATAGATTTAATGGATGGTCCTTACTTGGAATGTAATGAAGAAATTATTAAACCGTTTAGGCCAAAAAATAAGACCAAAGTTTAATAGGTCTTATTTTTTTTAAAATATCAGTATCAAAAAAATATATCTAAATATTCGTTAATGAAATAATTAAAGTACCTAACTTTCTCTTTTATTATTCTATAGAAATTATATACTTATATTTTACATGAAAATAAAAAAGAAATTTTTAATATTAACTACAGCTGTAATCTGTATTACTATATTTAGTTTTATATCTAATATTTTAGTTGACAAATGTTCTAAATACACTTATAATGATATTAATGAAATTACTGAAAACAAGGTTGGTTTATTATTGGGGACTGCCAAATCACTTACAAGTGGTTATGAAAACTTGTATTACACTTATAGAATAAATGCTACTGTTCAATTATACAAAAACAATAAAATTGAATATATATTAATTAGTGGCGACAATAGTCGAAGTGATTATGACGAACCTTCTGATATGAAAAATGACCTTATAAAAAGAGGTATTCCTGAAAATAAAATATACCTAGATTATGCTGGTTTTAGAACACTTGATTCTATAATACGTGCAAAAGAAATTTTTGGACAAAATCAAATAACTATTATTTCTCAACAATTTCATAATGAACGTTCTATTTTTATTGCAAAAAACAAAGGAATAAAAGCCATAGGTTTTAATGCTAAAAATGTTCCTATCAAATATGGAATAAAAGTAATAATACGAGAAAAATTAGCTAGAGTAAAAGTTGTTTTAGATATTATTTTTAATAAAAAACCTAAATTTTTAGGTGATAAAATAGCAATTGGTTAATGGATATTATTTGCCATACTTTAACAGGAACTGCTGTTGGTACTGTCCTTACTTCTTTTTGTAAAAAAAATATAAAATATAAGTTAAGTATAATTTTACTAGGAACTTTAGGTGGAGCTTTACCTGATTTTGATGCTATTTCATTATGGTCTAAATTCGATACTATTATTGGTAGTTTTATTCCCTTAAATAATTCTGGGAAACAAATATATTTTGGCAAATTTTGGTATTCTCATCATGCTGCTTTACATTCCTTTACAGTTGCTTTTTTTATTCCATTAGTCTATGTTTTCATTAATTCTATTTTAGATAACAAATCATTAAACTTCCTTTATAAAAACTATAAACTCAAATTAAAATCTAATTGTTTAAAGATTCTATCTTTTAGTTTTGGTTTTACTTTTCATTTATTAGAAGATATGCCTACTCCACATTCTGTATGGGGAGGTGTACGATTTTTATTCCCCTATAAAAAATATTTTGGTGGTTTCGGAAAAATATGGTGGTGGAACAATTATGATTTATTTTTAATTATCATCTTGTGTATTGTCTTAAACTTAATAGTATTATTAATTCCTTTTCTAAAACTAAAAAAACTAACAACATCAACTATTTTTATATTGTGCTCAATACTTTTTATCTATCAAATAAATACACGGAAATTTGACTTTAATTATACTGGACATACACGAAATTATTCTACCTATGAAAAAAAATCAAAAGAATTACAACGAGATATTCTAGGAGAAAAATTATATACCATATTAAATAAATTTGATAATAGTATTAATTTAAATTTCTAAAAACTATTGTATAGCCACCGTTTTAATATTCACAAAGGCCTTTAAACCTTCTTCTGCTAGCTCCCTTCCTATTCCCGAATTTTACTTCCGCCGAAAGGCAATTGCGGAATACTTTAAAATAAAAAACAAGTTGCAAAAACAGTTTTACTTCAATTACATACTCTTATCTCATCTGTAATATAATGTAATATTTTTAATCACTCTCTATATATACATTTGATATTAATCAAAAGTAAACTATTAAAATGCAAGAGAAAAAAACACATGTAAAAACAATTGATGAATTAAGTTTATTGATCAAAAAATGGTACTCTGAAGAAGAAAGTTTTAAAGAAGCATTTATAGAGGCGATTAAAGGTGTAAAAACAATACCTAACGGCACAGATATAAATATACAATATGATTGGAAAGAAAAAACAATTGATGACTTATGTATGTTTTTTAAAGATTGGCATACATGGAATCCAGGCCTTGAAACAGGGTTAGAATACATACAACGATTTAGTTGGTTATATTATGAAAATCCAAAAGGATTAGAATTTGTAACAAAAGGACATGGACTTCTTATGACTTATTATTTTGTTGAAGTAAATGCTAATAAGATGAACTCTACTTTATCTATACCTTTAGCTAAAGAGTGGGAAAAAGCACTAGGTAGTGCTCTTATGGATAAATATGTGATTCCTGTTGATGGTTATCAATCATTTAATGAATTTTTCTCTAGAGAATTGAAAACACCAAGATCAATTAGTAATCCAGATAATGATGCTGTAGTTGTATCTCCTGCTGATGCAATTATAAATATGATTGATGATAATTTATCAATTACTCAATCTAAAATTGAAGTAAAAACTCAAAACATAAATGTAGTTGAACTTTTAAATAATTCAGAACTTTCAACAAGGTTTGAAGGAGGTACTGCTGTTTCTTGTATTCTTATGCCCAATGTTTATCATAGATATCATTCTCCCGTTTCGGGTAAAGTAGTCGAAGCTAATCAAGATGTAGCAGGTGAATATTTTGGAATTAGTGATTTTCCTAAATTACTAAATGGTGGTGATGTTGGTTATGGTTATGATTATAGTGTCTTTGAACATTTTAGAAGAGGATATACTATTATAGAAACTGAAGAGTATGGGTTTGTTGCTATGATTCCTGTTGGATTAAATACTATAGCTTCTGTTATTTTTAACGAAAAATTTAAAAATATAAAATTGTCTGATGCTCCTGTTAATATTACTAAAGGAGAAGAAATTGGATATTTTCAATATGGAGGATCAATGAATATTCTTTTATTTGAAAAAGGAATATTCCCTTCAATAAGAATTCCTCAAGGGCAAATACTAGGAAAAATGGCTGTTAAATTTACTAAGTTTTTTACAGGAACTTGGGCCGATTTAAACGGGACAAAAATAACTGTTACCAAAACACCACTTAATTCATTCTCCGTCAACTATGAAAATAACAGAGGACCTTTTATTGGTTATTCTTATGGTCTTAATGAATTAAAAATAAACTTTACAGACGATGGTGGTATAAAAACAGGAGTAATCATTGAAGAGGATAAAAAGTATATAATAAACTGGGATAATAATACCAAATGGGTAAAACAATAATAGCTATATAGTATTATAAAATTTAAAGTAAGGTAATCAATATCAATTCATTAAAATTTTACAATCATGATACTAAAAATTAACAGAATAGATTTATAATCTCTAATAAAAAACTAATTACATATTTAACATTGAAATTATGAAACAAGACAGAACAAATTTAGTTAGCAAAAAAATACTTCTAATTTATTCTCTATTTTTATTTCTTTTTAGTTGCAAAGAAAAAATAAAAATAGTTGAACACAACAATATAGCCGATAATAATATTTCATTTGAGTTACCTGGTAAAAGAGGAGAAGTAACGCACCATAAAAAAGGAAAAATTTCACCTTTTGAAGATTCTTACTTAAAACTTCCTGATGATTTTACAGGAACAAGTTTTTCTTTAAAACATGATTACCCCATAATGGGTTCGGTAAAAATACCTAAAACTTATCCATGGAAAAAAGTTACTAATAGTGGTTCTATCAATTCAACAAATGCTTTAGACTATGTACTAGCTTTAAAAAAACACATATCAGTAGATATGGAGAAATTACTCTATGACTATGATAATTGGGATTCAAACAAAGAATCTTGGTACCAATCTATATGGCTAGGTTCAGTAAGAGAGCCTATACATGGAATGTATGTCGGCTCTGGTTTCCCTGCTAAAACTTTAGGAGAAACTCAAGAAAATAATTTAACAACATACGTGTATACATTATATGATAAAACAGCTGCTCAAACATTAAATAATATATGGGGTACTGATTCAAAAAATGCTTACAAACCTAATTTAACTAATGAACAAAATACTCAATATAAAGAAGGTAGTATAATTGTAAAATTTGCTTTCATTAATTACGACAATCCTAAGAACAATTGGAATACTTTAAATAATGCTGCAGAATGGGAGGTTTACACCAATGTTTTACCTGGGGAACAATCAGCAAAAAAAGGAGCTATTCCTAGTATTCGAAAATTAAAATTAATGCAATTTGATATTATAGTGAAGGATACCGAAGCTTCATCTGAAACTGGATGGGTTTTCAGCACGTTAGTATATGATAAAGATGCTCCAGGAGAAACAGCTTGGGACAAAATGATACCATTGGGTGCTACTTGGGGTAATAATCCTGAATACGTAAAAAATATTTCTCCTAGTAAAGCTTTAACAGACGCAATTGTTCCTGCTCCAATAAATGATTCACTTACTGAAAATTGGATAAACCCAAAAGCACCTTCTTATGCCAAACAAACATTAGGCTGGGGAGGCAGATTATCTGGACCAAACGATGGTGCTGTGTTTGACACAGGTGCTTTAACAACAAGTACTTCAGGGAAAAAGTTTACTCATGGTGTAAGTACTATCAGTTGTTTAGGGTGTCATAGTACTGCTCAATATAAACAACAATCATTTTTAATTCCTGTTGTATTCCCTACACCTAATGGTAATGGAACTCCTTTAGTATTAGACCCAGGAAGCACTCTTTGGAATAGGTATTTTAGAAATAACAATGGAACAACACCTTTTGATTCAGGATCAATAGCTTTAGATTATGATATGGTTACTTCTTTTAAAGCCATACCTGCTTGGCAAGAAGCAACTAAAAAATAACATTTTAACAAGAATCTGTTAAAAATTAATTAAAGGATTAATGATTTTTTAGAATTGTTAGTCCTTTTTTAATAAAAATATTATCGATTTTTAATTATAACTAGACCATCTATATTCTTAATTTCTAAAATTATTGAATAACAACTGTTTTAATATTCACAAAGGCCTTTAGACCTTCTTCTGCTAGCTCCCTTCCTATTCCCGAATTTTTACTTCCGCCAAAAGGCAATTGTGGAATACTTTTTACGAAGCTATTTATAAATACTGCTCCATCATTAAATTTAGGAATCAAACTTTTCATTTTTTCAATGTCTTTAGAAAAAAGAGAAACTCCCAATCCGAACTCGGTGTTATTTGCCAAATTAATAGCTTCTTGTTCAGTTTCAAATGTTGTTACAGCCAAAACAGGTCCAAATGTTTCTTGGCAAAACAAAGGCATATCAGTTGTTACATTATTTACTATTGTTGGTTCAAAAACACAATTTTCATGGTTCCCTCCTGTTAAAATTTCAGCTCCTTTTTCTAACGAATCTTGTAACTGTTGTACTAAACTAGTTACAAATTCTTGCTTTGCTAAAACACTAATTTCAGTTTTGGGGTTGGTTGGATCTCCTAGATTTAAAGTTTTCACTTTTTCTATTAAACAAGAAACAAACTCTTTCTCTATTTTTTTTGCTACTAGTAAACGTTTACCTGCAATACAACTTTGTCCGTTATTCAAAAAGCGTGCTTTTACACAAGCTTCAGCAGTTTTTTCTATATCAGCATCTTCAAAAACTATTAAGGCATTACTACCACCTAACTCTAGAACAACTGGCTTTAGTACCTTTGCTGCTGCTTGAGCTACACTTTTACCTGCCTTAGTACTACCTGTTAAACTTACCCCTTTAATTACACTATTAGCTATTGTTGTTTCGGTTACTTGATTGCTTGTAAATATATTTACATAGGCATTCTTTACAGTAAGTGCTTCATTTACTATTTTATTAATTAACAAAGCACTTTCTGGAACATTCAACGCATGTTTTATTACTACGGTGTTACCTGCCAATAATGTAGGAATAACAAAACGAAATACTTGCCAAAATGGAAAATTCCAAGGCATTATGCCTAACACAACCCCAATGGGTGCGTGTGTAATATAACTTACTTCGGGTGTGTTACCTGTTTTATCTGCTAACATTTGTACCCCTTCGTTTGCGTAATAATTACAAAGAGTAATACATTTTTCAACTTCTGCTATTGCTTCTGTTATGGGTTTCCCCATTTCGTTAGTGATAATTTGAGCACTAACCATTTTGTATTTACTTAATACAACACCAATATTTTTAATTTGTTCAGCACGCTCTGTAATAGCTGTTAAACTCCACTTAGTAAAAGCCTCATTACAACTTATAAGCTTTGTTTGTAACAATTCAGCCGAATCGTATTGATATTCCTTTATACGTTTTCCTGTATAAGGGTTAGTACTATAAAACATTTATTTTTTTAGATAAAATTACACATATTAACAGCATTATAATGCGTTAAAACTTCTTTTTTAAAAAATAGTTTTAATTTATAAATACAACTTGTTAATAAGTGCATTACTATTATTTTTCTTTTTTTAAGTTCTATTTTATAAAAACTGTATCTTTAAGAAACACCAATTTTATGAAAACACGAAATTTTTCACTGGTAACCCTTCGTCCTGAGATAGCATCTGCTAAAATTCTTCCTAATATGAGTTCCGAAGAATATTTTCAGAACAAAACCTTAAGACCAATTATTAAGTTCCAAAATGATTTATTAATTGAAGTTTTTAAAAACTACATAAAGAAAAATAAGAATCGATTTTATGAAACTGGTGTTGAAAAGCGCTTATTATATATTGAAAATGCTATTCAAAAAGACATTAAATTTAGAAATAGTTTAAAAGGAATTATTCTTGGTCAATTTACTATTGATGAATACACCGATTATATTCAGAATTCATCGGCTTTAAATAAACGAATGATGACATTGGTTATTAGAAGAATTCAAGACCAAGTTCAATTGCTAGAACCTAACGGTAGCATGGTGCAATTGTAAAGTAATTATTACATATATTTATAAGTTGCCATTAATTTGAATGAACTACACGACCGAAAAAATAATTGAACGATTTGAATCAGGAGAAAACCTGAAATTCCTACTATTTTGGGGACATACGAAATCTGATTTAATAACTAAATCTTGTTTCAGTCAATGGTACGAATCCAATTTTGTGGTTAACGGAATTAAATATCAAACAGCCGAACATTTTATGATGGCTGAAAAAGCTTTGTTGTTTAATGATAAAGATATTTACGAACAAATAATCAAAAGTACAAAAGCAGGAAAAGTAAAAGAACTTGGTAGACAAGTTAAAAACTTCAATCAACAGATTTGGGAAGAAAATAGATTTGAAATAGTTATAAGAGGTAACTTTCACAAGTTTAGTCAGAACCCAAAATTATCTGAGTTTTTAAGAAATACAAACGACCGAATTTTGGTTGAGGCAAGTCCTGTCGACAACATTTGGGGAATTGGGCTCGCACAAAATAATGAAGACGCTGAAAATCCACACTTTTGGAATGGACTGAATTTACTCGGATATGCTTTAATGGAAACAAGAGACATTCTGAATGAAATTGGAGAATTTAAAACTCTAGAAAATCCGATTTTGCCACCTTGGTTAGCGCATCCAGAAATAGACAAACACAGTATCGGTTGGAGAATGGGCTATAGAGAAACTCATATTATGGAATTAATTCAATATTTGGACAGTTTAAGTGAATCCGAAAAGAAAATTTATGAACTTACTTATCCTGATACTGGAGAATGGAAAGGTTGGTATGATGAGTAAAAACTAATGGCAACACGGTGTATAAAACATAGCTAATAGGTGCTTAACCGAAAGGTTTGTGTTTACTTGCAAAGACCGCCAAATTTTTAATTTGGCTTTAAGAATAGAAAAGTTAAATCAAAATATAAAAAATTGGCTCAGTGCTAAACTCAAAATGTAGTATCTTTTTACACACTACGTTTCATACACTAGACCGTTGTAATGCATTATCATAATGTAAAATCCTGAAATAGGTTGACTAAAATTTAACCAAATATTAGTCACTTATGGAAAGTAAACAAAAACAACCCTGCCGAAAAAAAACGTACAATAAAGTAGGTTTTGAACTCAAATTATTCATCATTGACCAAATTC
>CAZJGP010000078.1:0-21124 GCA_964545595.1 uncultured Flavobacteriaceae bacterium
TTATAATGTCTACAAATAAGTAGTTTTATTACAAAGTATATTTTATAACATCATTTTACAGAAGTATCAATAACAAAAAAAAGCCACTCAATTTCTTGAATGGCTTTTGCAAATTTGCTCCTTCTCTAGGGCTCGAACCTAGGACCCTCTGATTAACAGTCAGATGCTCTAACCAACTGAGCTAAGAAGGAATGTTCATATAGAACTATTTCAAATGTGAAAATTATCGGCTCTCACGTTGCCTTTGAATGCTACTTATTAATAAATTAATATGTTGCGGATGCAAATATACAATGATTTAAAAGTTCTCCAAAATATTTAATTATTATTTTTAAAGTTAAAAAAACAATTAACTCTTAAAAAACTAAAAAACAATCATTTAACCTTTAAATAAATTCCATATATCATTACCAAAAACTACTAACATTAAGCCCATCACCAATACAAAACCTACAATTTGTCCTATTTCTAAAACTCGCTGACTTGGTTTTTTTCCACTTATAATTTCATATAGTAAAAACATTACATGACCACCATCTAGAGCTGGTATTGGTAAAATATTTACAAATGCTAACCAAACCGAAAACATTGCTAAAAAATTCCAAAAGAACGAGCTATTCCACTCTGTTGGCATCATTTGTACAATTTTAACTGGCCCTCCTACTTCTTTATAAGCTTCTGTTTTTGTGTTAAAAACAACCTTAAACTGGCGCACTTGGCCTGATAATGCTTCAATAGTTTTTCCAAAACCTGCTGGTATTGCATTTAAAAAATTGTATTCATCAGTAACAAACAACTCTTTATATTCTGGCGCAACCCCTAAACGGCCTTCTAAAGGCAAAAAAGCAGATTTACTAAGTATATTCCCCGATCTATTAATTTGCATTCTAATAGTATCTCCTCTACTTTCTATAATCTCATCAGCCCAATCTTTCCAATAAGGAGTTTGTTTTCCGTTTGTTGAAATTACTTTATCTCCTATTTCTAAATTTAACTCATCGGCTATAGACCCTTCTTTAACAAATCCTATTTGAGCTAATAATCGTGGCGATATAAATTGAGTTTGCCCACTTGAAAACAACATCTTTTTATTCTCATCAGTAATTACAACCTTAACTTTTTCTCCATCTCTTTCTACAATAACCTCATCTCCTAAAAGAATTTCCATCATTGCTTGGTTCATTTTTTTTATCTCACGATCATCAACTTTTAAAATTCGATCTCCTGTTTTAAAACCAATAGCTTCTCCAACTGTATCTACCTCTATTCCGTTTGCTAATTTTTGGGTAGGAATATAACTATCGCCATTATTGATTAACAAACATGTATAAATTACCCATGCCAATAAAAAATTAACTATTACTCCTCCACACATTATAATTAAACGCTGCCAAGCTGGTTTTGATCTAAACTCCCATGGTTCCGCTGGTTTTGCCATTTGTTCACGATCCATGCTCTCGTCAATCATTCCAGCTATTTTAACATAACCACCAAGTGGTAACCAACCAATACCCCAAGTTGTTTCTCCTATTTTTTTACTAAACAATGCAAATTTTACATCGAAAAAAAGAAAGAATTTTTCAATTTTAGTTTTAAATAATTTAGCTGGTAGATAATGACCAAATTCATGAAGCACCACTAAAATTGAAATAATAAGAACAAACTGTCCTATTTTAAAAAGAATATCCATATGTTAAAAAATAATTTCAACAAAAGTAAGGATTCTATTATTTTACTATCTAATAATTACCATAGTTATTAGCTCTTATAACCAATAGTTTTTAAATTTGCTCAAAAAATAAATGCTACGTTTTTTTGCCCCATATAAAAAGTTCTTCCTATTCCTTTTAGGCTTATCAATTGTAATTATTTATTTTATTTACCAAGCATTAGTTCCTAAACGTGTTTTACCCATTTTTGAACCTACCGAGGTTAATTTAGAACTAGTTGACTCTACTGTTCAAGAAATTAGAAAATACCATACTATAGCCAATTTTAAACTTACTAATCATTTAGGTAACACCGTTACTCATAAAAATTACAAAAACACTATTTATGTAGCTGACTTCTTTTTTACTACTTGTCAAACCATTTGTCCTAAAATGACAAAAAACATGCACCTATTACAAAAGGAATTAAAAGATAAAAACGTACTGCTATTATCGCATACGGTAATGCCTGAAATAGACTCGGTACCTCAACTAAAAAAATATGCTGATAAAAAAGGGGTCGATGCTAATAAATGGAATTTAGTTACAGGTACTAAAAGAGAGTTGTATGACTTGGCAAGAAAATCATACCTAGTTGCTAAAGCAAAACCATATTCTAAATACGATTTAATACACACCGAAAACTTTGTTCTTGTAGATCAAAAAAACCGTATTCGTGGTTATTACGATGGTACTGACAATGAAAAAATGAAAGAATTACTAGACGATATCGACTTATTATTGGAAAAAGAATAAGTAATTCAATTTTAGCACTATTATTAATTATAGTATTTTCGTTTTTAGTAAATCTAAATAAGCTTTGAGAAAAACTTTAGCAGAATTAAAACAAGGAGAAACTGGAATAATTACCACTATTAATACCGAAGAAATTCCTTTAAAATTATTAGAAATGGGTTGCTTACCGGGTAACGAAGCTAAATTACTTCAGGTTGCTCCATTTTCCTGTCCTCTTTACTTAAATATTAACGATTCGCATTTAGCAATTAGAAAAGAAATTGCAGAACAAATTGAAATTGAAATAGTTTAATACAAATTAGTATTTAAACTATTTTTTAATGCTTTGCGCACCTATATTATTATGTCTAAAAATATTAATGTCTCATTAATAGGAAACCCTAATACTGGAAAAACATCTGTTTTTAATCTATTAACAGGTTTAAACCAACAGGTTGGTAATTACCCTGGTATTACTGTTGAACGCAAAGCTGGTATTTGCAAGTTACCAAACAACATAAAAGGTAACATTTTAGATTTACCCGGCACTTATAGCTTAAACGCTTCATCACTAGATGAAAATGTAGTTATTGATGTTCTTATGAACCGTAACGACTCCGATTTTCCTGATGTTGCTGTAGTAGTAACCGATGTAGAAAACTTAAAACGAAATCTACTTCTTTTTACGCAAATAAAAGATTTAGATATACCAACCATATTAGTAATTAATATGGCAGATCGTATGAAAGGCCGTGGTATTACTATTGACATTAATGCTTTAGAAGCTAAATTAAACACAAAAATTGTGTTAATGAGCTCTCGTAAAAATCAAGGCGTCGAAGAATTAAAAAATGCCATTATTGATTACAAAAAACTTTCTACAAAACCTTGTTTAAACGCACTTGAAATTGATTTAAAATATTTTGAAAACTTACAAAAAGCTTTCCCTAGTCAACCTTTATATAAATTATGGCTTGTAGTTTCTCAAAATGTAAATTTTGAAAACATTGAACGTAAAACTATTTCAGATGTTTCAGAATCTCTTTTAAAAAATGATCGTGATTTAAAGAAACTTCAGCATAAAGAAACTATAAAGCGTTATCAGTTTATAAATAACACTTTAAAAGAAACTTTAAATATTAATGAAGCTTCTGCAAAAGGACTAAGAGCTTCTTTAGACCATATTTTAGTGCATAAATTTTGGGGTTATGTAATCTTCTTTGCCATTCTATTGTTCCTTTTTCAAGCCATTTACGATTGGACAGGCTACCCAATGGATTTAATAGATAACGCTTTTGCTCGGCTTAGCGATTATTCTCGTTCTACTTTACCACCTGGAGTATTTACTGATTTATTAGCTGAAGGTATTATACCCGGACTTGGAGGAGTTGTCATTTTTATTCCACAAATTGCCTTTTTATTTTTCTTTATTTCTATACTAGAAGAATCTGGATACATGAGCCGTGTGGTCTTTTTAATGGATCGTATAATGCGCCGTTTTGGTTTAAGTGGCAAAAGTGTTGTACCATTAATTTCAGGAACTGCTTGTGCTATACCTGCTGTTATGGCAACTAGAAATATAGAAAGCTGGAAACAACGCTTAATAACCATATTAGTTGTTCCTTTTACTACTTGTTCTGCCAGACTACCTGTATATTTAATTATTATTTCATTAATAATACCTAACGAACGTGTTGCTTGGGTTTTCGGATATCAAAGTTTAACTTTAATGCTTTTATATTTAATAGGTTTTGGGGCTGCTTTACTTTCTTCTGCTCTATTAAACAAATATTTAAAAACATCATCTAAAAACTTTTTTGTAGTCGAAATGCCAAACTACAAAATGCCTTTATTAAAAAATGTTTTTATTACTGTTCTCGAAAAAACAAAAGCTTTTATTGCTGGGGCAGGAAAAATAATTTTAGCCATATCTATTATACTTTGGGTATTAGCAAGCTATGGTCCTGGAGAAAAATTTAGTAATGCCGAAGGTATTGTTACTGAACAAAATATTAATTTAGATAACGATGTTTTAGAAAGCAAAATATCGAGCTATCGCTTAGAACATTCTTACATAGGCTATATGGGTAAAGCTATTGAGCCTATTGTTGCCCCATTAGGTTACGACTGGAAAATAGGGATTGCTATAATTAGCTCTTTTGCTGCTCGCGAAGTTTTTGTGGGAACTTTAGCTACTATTTACAGTGTTGGAAGCGAAGAAGAAGAAACTATAAAAAACAAAATGGCTGCCGAAATTAATCCGGCTACAGGTGGAAAGCTATTTAATTTAGCCTCTGGAATGTCATTATTACTTTTTTATGCCTTTGCTATGCAATGCGCAAGTACAGTAGCTATTGTTAAAAAAGAAACTAATGGTTGGCGTTGGCCAATAGTACAATTTGTCTTTATGAGCGGACTAGCATATATAACTGCTTTAATAGCTTATCAATTTTTAAAGTAAATTTTAATATGAACAATATTATTCAAAATGGGTTAGTTCTTGTAGTTTTTGTTGCTGCATTAGCATATGTAATTCGCACATACTTTTGGACTAAAAAAAACTCTAATAACAAAAAAGGGTGTTCAAACTCTGGTTGTGGTTGTGGTTGTTCTTAAAATATAAATTATGAAACAATTTCATGTTATCGGTGTTATGTCAGGCACCTCATTAGACGGTATCGATTTTGCCGAAATTGTTTTTACCTATACAACAAAATGGTCTTTTGAACTTAAAAAATGTGACACTTATGCTTACCCTAATCATTGGGTAAGTAAACTACAAAATGCTGTTAATTTCCGCGAAAGCGAACTAAAGCTACTTAATGAAGAATACACTTTATTTTTAGCTTCGCAAATAAATGCTTTTATTAACAATAATAACATTACAAACATCGATTATGTTTGTAGTCATGGTCATACTATTTTACATCAACCAAAAAATGGTATTACTTTACAAATAGGCAACCTACCTAACATAGCCTCATTAATTAAGCAAAATGTAATTTGCGACTTCAGAATAGAAGATGTAGCACTTGGAGGCCAAGGAGCCCCTTTAGTACCTATTGGTGATCAAATTTTATTTTCAGAGTACTCCTACTGTATAAATTTAGGGGGGTTTTCAAATGTTTCGTTTAACAAACAAAATACACGAATTGCATATGATATTTGTGCTGTCAATGTTATTCTTAACTTTTATGCTAAAAAACTAGGATTGCATTATGACGACAAAGGTAATATTGCTCGAAAAGGGAACCTGAATAAAGATTTACTTTTAAAGTTAAATGCTTTGCCATTCTACAAAAAAGAAGCTCCAAAATCTTTAGGAATGGAATGGGTTAACGAACAAGTATTACCAATTATAGAGCATTTTAATATTCCTATAGAACATAAACTTCATACTTATATAAAACATATAGCTCACATAATTGCCAATGATTTAAACACCTCTACAAAAGACACTATTTTAGTTACAGGTGGCGGAGCTTATCATGATTTTTTAATGGAGTCTATTCAAGAACACACTAATGCTAAAGTTATTACACCTAAAAATAAGCTGATTGAATATAAAGAAGCTTTAATTTTTGGATTACTTGGTGTATTAAAAATTAACAATGAAATTAATGTACTTAGTAGTGTTACTGGTGCCAGCAAAAACCATTCTTCGGGTATCATTTTTAAACATATCGCATAAAAAAATAGAAATTTAAATTTTATAATAATTTACAACTTCTATTTCTTAATTTATCGCATTTACAGGTTCTATAGTTAGTTATATATTACCAAAAGGATAATTAATAAGTCACTACTTTTTTTAGAGGACTAGTAAATGTATATTTGTCTTTACCTAAAATAATAAACACAAAAAAATGTTCAAGAATTTTCTAGGCTCTAGCCCAACGTGGTACAAAAGTACTATGCTTGCTTTTTTAATAATTAACACATTATTATATTTTATTTTACCAACTTTTTTAGATCATCATGTTGCGCATAGCATTGTGTCTTGGTTATTTATTGGTGAGTTTATTTTTACTTTGGCAATGGCACTTAAGTGTTACCCATTACAATCAGGTGGTTTATTAGCTATTCAAATTTTAGCTTTAAGATTAACTACACCTGAAAATGCTTACCACGAGGTATCTCAAAACCTTGAAGTAGTACTTTTATTAGTATTCATGGTAGCTGGTATTTATTTTATGAAGCCTTTATTGATGTATATTTTCAGTAAGGTGTTCACTAAAATCAAATCGAAACTAGTATTATCATTGTTATTCGTATTTATTTCTGCTGTTTTATCAGCATTTTTAGATGCCCTAACAGTAACTGCAGTATTAATTAGTGTAGCAGTAGGTTTTTATACGGTTTACAACAAAATTCATTTAGTTGCCAATAGCGACTCTAACAATGACAGTAAATACGATAATAAAGAACTAACTGGAGAAACTTTAGAAGAATTTAAAGGATTCTTAAGGAGTTTAATAATGCACGGTGTTGTAGGTACCGCTCTTGGTGGTGTTTGTACTATTGTTGGAGAACCACAAAACTTATTAATTGGAGAAAAAATGGGTTGGGAATTCGTTGAGTTCTTTACTAGAATGTCCCCAATTACTATGCCTGTACTAGCTGCCGGATTATTAACTACAGTAATTTTAGAAAAAACAAAAAGCTTTGGTTTTGGACAACAATTACCTGGTGTTGCTAGAAGTATTATTGAAAACTATACTGAAGAGGAGGATGCTAAAAGAACTCAAAAACAAAAATATGCTTTACGTATTCAAGGTATTGCTGCTATCTTATTAATTATTGGTTTAGCATTACACATAGCTCCTGTTGGGTTTATTGGTTTAGCATTAATAATTTTCCAAACAGCATTTACAGGTATTATTGAAGAGCATGATTTAGGAAAATCATTCGAAGAAGCTCTACCGTTTACAGGTTTATTAGTAGTATTCTTTGTAGTGGTTGCAATGATTCATGACCAACATTTATTTTCACCTATTATCAACTGGGCTCTTTCAATGGATCCTTCTCAACAACCAGCTGTATTCTATTTAGCTAACGGTATATTATCTATGATTAGTGATAACGTATTTGTTGCTACTGTTTATATTGGTGAAGTTAAAGCTGCTTTTGATGCTGGAGCAATTAGCTTAGAGCAATTCGAAAAATTAGCAGTTGCTATTAACACAGGTACAAACTTACCATCGGTTGCTACTCCAAACGGACAAGCTGCTTTCTTATTCTTATTAACTTCTGCATTAGCTCCGTTAATAGGATTATCATACAGTAAAATGGTAAAAATGGCTTTCCCTTATACTATTGTATTAGGAGGAGTTGGTTTATTAGGTATTATTTACATACTGTAATTAGAACACAAAACATACAATTTACAAAAACCTGTAAAGCTAATGCTTTACAGGTTTTTTAGTATAAAATTGGTCATTTTAGTATATAAATGTAATCTCGTGTTTCCTCCATAAATACCATGATTTTTATCGGTATAAATAGCTAAATCAAATTGTTTATTGGCATTGGTAAAAGCTTCTGCCATTTTAAGTGTGTTTTGCACATGTACATTATCATCGGCAGTACCATGAACCAATAATAAATTACCTTTTAAAAGCTCAGGGTAAGATAGCGGAGAGTAGTCATCATATCCCGAAGTATTCTCACTTGGAGTTGTCATAAAACGTTCCGTATAAATTGTATCATAAAACCTCCAATTAGTAACCGGCGCTACCGATATTGCAGTACTAAATACTAAATTCCCTTTTAAAACTGCATTTAAAGCCGTTGTTCCCCCATAGCTCCAACCCCAAATACCAATTCTTTCAGAATCTATATAAGGTAGCTTTACTAAACTTTCTGCAAAAGCTATTTGATCTTCGGTTTCTAATTTACCTAATTGTTTTTGAGTAAGTGTTTTAAATTTCTCTCCTTTAAAACCTGTTCCTCTTCCATCAACACAAACCACTATATATCCTTTTTGCACTAATAGTTGATGCCAATAATCATCATACGAATTCCAAACATTACTAACGGTTTGCGAGTTAGGACCCGAGTATTGATATAACAAAACTGGGTATTTTTTAGTCACATCAAAATCTGTTGGTTTAAGTATCCAAGTATTTAAATCGTACCCATTTATATTTACTGTGCTGAATTCTTTTTCTGCTAATTGATACGATTGTAATTTTTCTTGTAGCCTTTTGTTATCATTAATTATTAAAACCTCATCATTTGTTTCTGTCTTACGAACACTATATAACGACGGATTTTTAGCACTACTATAATCATCTACATACAAACTATAATCAGTATTAAAATGGGCTATATGTTGTCCTTTTTTAGTTGTTAAGGCTCTTTTTTTAGTTCCTTTTAATCCAATTTCAAATAATTGCCTTTCTGTTGTATTTCCTTCGGTACTCTGATAATATATTTTATTATTGTCAGCATTAAAACCGTAAACGTCGGTTACTGTATACCCCCCTTTAGTTACTTGTTTTATCTGTTTTCCGCTTTCGCTGAAATAATGCAAATGATTAAAACCACTTCTTTCGCTAGTCAACAAAAAGCTATCATCTTTTAAAAAAGTTAAATGGTTATCATGTTCTACATAAGCAACATTCTTTTCTTCATAAAACAAATCTGTATTATAACTCAACGTATTTACTTTTACTAATTGCATGTGGTTTTGGTGTCTATTCATAGCCATAACAACTAGATTATTTTTTGTTGTCCACTGCAGTTTTGGCAAGTAATAATTTTGATAGTTTGACAAGTCAATTTTGATATTTTTAGAAGATGCTATATTGTAATTATATAAATCTACTTTACTATTTTCTTCTCCAGCCTTAGGATATTTAAAAGTTTGTGCGCTTGTATAATTCCCACTTCCATAAATAGTCATATCAAATTCTTTAACAGCACTTTCATCAAACTTAAAATACGCCAACTGTTTACTGTCAAGACTCCACTTAAAAGCGGTTATTAATTCAAATTCTTCTTCGTAAACCCAATCGGCTAATCCATTAATTATAGCATTCTTTTCACCATCGCTAGTCACCTGAATTACTTCTGTGGAAGCAATATTTAAATAATATAAATTATTCTCAAAAACATAAGCAACCTTAGTACCGTCGGGCGAAAATTGTGGGTTTATTATTGGCTTATCAAAAACTTGTATTAGTTTTTTTGTATTACGGTTATACACAAAAAACAACCCTGAACTTGTATACCTATAAATCGGTTGCATTTGCGCACCTAAAAGAATAAGATTTTCATTTTTACTAAAACTATAGTTCTCGAAATACTGAATTGGAAGATCTTTAGCTGACAGTAACTTGCTTGTTTTATTTTTATCTGTAAAACTATGTACATCAATACGTGTTTCTCTAGTTGCTCTATCGTATTTAAAAACTGAATACAAATCAGGATCATTCATCGAATGAATTTCACTTAAATATTCCGATCGAAACTCACCCGACCAAATAGCCTCTAGCGTAATTTCTTTTTGGGCAGAAACTACAACCGTTAAAAACAAGAAAACAAATTGACTAAAAATATTTTTCATAACATATTAAATAATAGTTAATAGCTAAGATAACAGAAATACTACGCTATTATAATTTAAGAGTTAAAGCAATTACCTACAAACACTAAAACTATCTTAAAGTCAATAATCAATTTTAACTTTTATAGTACATTTAATTTATGATTAAAAGGCTATCGATAATATTAATTTGTAGTTTCTTGTTTGCTTGTAATCAAAAAAAAGCAACTTCTGATAACAACTGTAATGTACCCGCTACTAGAATTGTAAAAAAAGATAATGTAGAATTAAAGGTTTACAATTTTGATGATCTGGAACCTTTATTAGCTAATAACCATTGCGAAGAAATACGTGTTATTAATTTTTGGGCTACTTGGTGCAAACCTTGTGTTGCGGAGCTTCCGTATTTTGAAAAACTACATACTGAAAAAAATATACCTGTTACTTTAATTAGTTTAGACATTCCAAACTTTATTGAAAGTAAATTGATACCCTTTATTCAAAAAGAAAAACTAAAAAGTACTGTTATTGTTTTAGACGATCCCGATGCCAATTCTTGGATTCCGAAAGTAGCTAAAGATTGGTCTGGTGCAATACCAGCTACATTAATTATAAAAGGAGATAAACACAAATTCTATGAACAAAGCTTCACTTATGAAACATTAACAGAGGCGCTAAACACACTTTAAATTATGAAAAATGTAAAAATTATCAGCTTTTTAACTGCCTTAGCTTTTGTAGCTAGCTCATTTATTGTGGGTACCAATTTAAAATCAGAAGACACCACTGCTGTCGGTTATAAAATTGGAGACATAGCAACCGACTTTAAATTAAAAAATATAGACGACACATTTGTTTCTTTATCTGACTATAAAGATGTTAAAGGATTCATTGTCATTTTCACCTGTAATCACTGTCCTTACTCAGTTGCTTACGAAGATCGTATAATTGCATTAGACAAAGAATACAAAGAAAAAGGGTATCCTGTAATTGCTATAAACCCTAATAATCCAGAATCGTACCCAAGTGACGACTTTGCTAATATGAAAATTAGAGCAAAAGAAAAAGGCTTTACTTTTCCGTACTTACTAGATGATGGACAAAAAATATTTCCGCAGTACGGAGCTACAAAAACTCCTCATGTATTTGTCTTAGAAAAAGAAGATAAAGGAAATGTGGTTAAATATATTGGAGCTATTGACAACAACTACCAAGATGTTTTAAAAGCAGATGACACTTACGTTAAAAAAGCAGTAAATGCTTTATTAGATGGCAAAGAAGTTCCTGTTACTGAAACTAAAGCTATTGGTTGTAGTATTAAAGTATAACTATACATAACAAAAAAGTAAGCCCTATTTGAGACTTTCAAATAGGGCTTACTTTTTTAAATACTAACTACTCTAATCTTAATGTTATAGGTAAAGCATAAAGAACACCTACTTTTTTCCCATCTATAATACCTGGTTCCATATTAGGTATTAAATTCAATACTCTTTCCGCTTCTTCTTTATATTTCACATGAGGCGCTCTTACTTTTATATCAACAACATCACCTTGCTTGTCAATTTTAAACTGTGTAAATATTTGTACTAACCCTGAAGAAAATCCAGGCCAATATTCACTTTTAACACATATCTCTTTTTTTCCTTTTTTTTTGAATTCAACACATTTTGATCTTACTACATTTCCATTAAATCTTTTTGAAAAATGTCTTGATAATCTCTTTTCCATACACATTCTTCTTTCCTTGTTAGTTTTTAAGTACCAACATCCTTTATAAACTGGAACCTGATCTATATCAGCAAAAGCAACTTCCTCTAAAACTTCTTTTTGAGAGAAACAGTTAAAAAAACTAAAAACAGAAACAAAAAGGATAAACTTTAATATACTAAACTTCATAAAGGTAATTTTATATTACAACCTATAACGAAGTTACATACTTTTTAGGGGTTGTACCATACTTCTTTTTAAACGCTGCAATAAAATGACTTGCTGTACTATAACCTACTTTTAAACCAACCTCATTTACATTATTACCTTGTGCTAAAAGCTTACAAGCCAATTCCATTTTATGGTCTACTAAAAATGTATAAACAGGCTCTCCATATATTTGTTTAAATCCATCTTTTAATTTCTTTAAAGACAACCCAACCTCTATCGATAAATCCTGAAGTGTTGGTGGCTCTGTCATACGATCAATAATAATTTTCTTAGCTAATTTTATCTTTTCTACATTTAATTCATCCGCTAAAAAAGGACACTGTTCTACATCAGCATCTTCAGGCTTATTAAAATGTAAACTTAAAAGTTCGTATGCCTTTCCTTTCGAGTATAAATGTTTTAATGAACTATGCACATTAAAATTCATTAACTGGTTTAACACCACCGCCATTGATGGTGAAATTGGCATATCCGAATAATATTTTTTATCGCTGTTTTCTTTACTTAAAAAGGGTATATAATTCGCTTCCGCAGAAAAAAGACTATGAAATTTTTTAATAGACACCAACAAAGTAATTAACCATGAGTTTGGAGCTACTTTTAAATTCATTGGCAAATCTCTTGTAGGATTATACAACAGTAATGAATTCTCTTCGCGCATAGGCATTGTGTACGAACCATTATTAAAACTAAACTCTCCACTACCCTTAATAGCATAATGAAATTGAATAAAACTACTGTCAATATCTCTTATAACTGTTTGTGTTTCCTCTGTTTCATTATTAAATTTTAAAATTAAAAAATGATCTTCTAATTTAGTTTCAGTTAACAGCCCTTCAGCGACATTTTTTTGAGTAATTTCCATAGGTAAATTCTTTAATCTTATGTAAAATGATTCTAAACAACTATCAAATATACGGTATTATCATTTATTTATAGGCAATTTTAGCATATTCTCATTCAAAAATAACGCAAAACGCTTAACTCGACATTTAAAATTCTTTTAGCGTTATTTTTTTACCCATAAACAATTCTATTTTTGCACTATCATTACGATACCCTAAATTTATGCAGTCACACACACGTGCAAAAGGTGCTAATTTTTACAGTATTGGTCTTAGTTATAAAAAGGCCGATGTTGCAGTGCGTGGTAGCTTTAGCATTAGCGATCAAGCTAAAAAAGACATCTTAACTCAGGCAAAAAAAGAAGGTATTGATTCTTTACTTATTATGTCAACTTGTAACCGAACAGAGTTACATGGTTTTGCTCAACACCCTTTTCAATTAATAAAAATGCTTTGTGAACATACACAAGGTACCGTTGAAGAATTTGAAAAAGTAGCATATGTACATAAAAATTCAAAAGCTATAGAACATCTTTTTAAAGTTGGTACTGGTTTAGACAGCCAAATTTTAGGAGATTTCGAAATTATTAGTCAAGTAAAAAACGGTTTTAGGTTATCTAAAAAACACCAAATGATAAATCCATTTATGGAACGTTTGGTAAATGCTGTTATACAAGCTAGTAAGCGAATAAAAAATGAAACAGAAATTTCTTCAGGTGCAACCTCTGTATCTTTTGCATCCGTGCAATATATAATGAAACATGTTGAAGATATTTCGAATAAAAAAATATTACTTTTTGGAACTGGTAAAATAGGTCGTAACACGTGTGAAAATTTAATAAAACACACTAAAAACGAACACATTACATTAATTAACAGAACCAAAACTAAAGCTGAAGAAGTTGCTGGAAAATTTAATTTAATAGTTAAAGATTACGCTACTATTCAAGCCGAAATTAAACAAAGTGATGTATTAGTTGTTGCTACAGGAGCTCAAAACCCTACCATTTCAAAACAACTTATTCATACCACTAAACCTTTATTAATTTTAGATCTTTCTGTTCCCAGGAATGTGTCGGATAACGTTTTAGAATTACCAAATGTAGATTTGGTACATTTAGATAAGTTATCTCAAATTACTGATAACACTCTTTCAAAAAGAGAATTACAAATACCGCTAGCCGAAAAAATAATTGACGAAGTTATTACTGACTTTAATAGTTGGATGGAAACAAGAAAGTTTGCTCCTACAATAAAGGCTTTAAAAACAAAATTAACTTTACTTCGTGATAGCGAAATAAATCAATATCGCAAAAAGAACGCCGACTTTGACGCAAACGAAGCTGCCTTAATTAGCGATAAAATGATTGGTAAAATAACTTCACAAGTTGCTTTCCACTTACGTGAAGAACAACATAACTCAGAAGAAAGTATTGAGTTAATTCAAAAAGTATTTCAACTGCAAAATTTATAGACTTTGAGTAAAATTATCCGTATTGGAACCCGAGATAGTGAATTAGCACTTTGGCAAGCTAAAACAGTGCAACAAAAACTTAAAGACTTAGGTTACAAATCGGAATTAGTACCGGTAAAATCAACTGGCGATTTAATTTTAGATAAACCTTTATATGAGCTAGGTATTACTGGTGTTTTTACTAAAACTCTAGATATAGCAATGATTAACGGTCAGGTCGATATTGCTGTACATTCCATGAAAGATGTACCTACTGCCTTACCAAAAGGAATTGTTGAGGCTGCTGTTCTAGAAAGAGCTCAAACCGAAGATATTTTAGTTCATAAAAATTACACTCCAAACAACAAACCTGCAACTATTGCCACAGGTAGTTTACGTAGGCAAGCACAATGGTTAAATAAATATCCTGAACACAAAACTGTCGACCTACGCGGTAATGTAAATACACGTATGCAAAAATTAGCCGATAGCAATTGGCAAGGAGCCATTTTTGCTGCAGCTGGTTTAAAACGTATTGGTCTAACGCCAGAAGAAACTATCTCGTTAGATTGGATGATCCCTGCACCTGCACAAGGAGCTATGCTAGTTGTTGCCATGGAAAATGATACTTTTTGCAAAGAAGCATTAGTAAAACTTAACGATAATGATACTGAAACTTGCGTTCATATTGAACGTGATTTTCTGCGTAAACTAGAAGGTGGTTGTACTGCTCCAATTGGTGCTTTGGCTACAATAGAAAAAGATACTATTCATTTTGAAGGTGCTTTATTTTCATTAGATGGAAAACAAAAAATTCAAGTATCTAAAACCTGTTCTGTAAACGAATCAAAAAACATTGGAGAAACTTACGCTGAAGAACTTTTAGCTCAAGGCGGAAAAGAACTAATGCTCGAGATAAAAAAACAGATGAATAAATAAAGATTTTTGAAAACAATATTATCAACAAAAAAATTAAGCTTAGCACAAAAAGAGCGTTTATTGAACGCTAAACTTGCTGTGGTTGATTTTGATTTTATTGACACAAAAACTATAGCTTTTCAAACACCTCAACAAACTATTAAAAATGCAATTTTCACTAGTAAAAACGGTGTAAATGCTGTGTTTTCTAAAAATATAGAAATTGAAAATTGTTTTTGCGTAGGGCAGCGAACGGAGCAATTATTAAAAGAAAAAAAACAAAATGTTATTTATTCAGCCTCTAACGCTGAAGAATTAGGTAAACATATTACAACTACAGAAAACAGCACAAAAAGCTATCATTATTTTTGCGCAGAAAAACGTTTAGACACACTACCTAATAAATTAACAGAACAAAATATTAAGTGGACCGAAACACCTGTTTACAAAACAGTTTGGACCCCTAAAAAATATACTCAAGAGTTTAATGGTGTTTTATTTTTTAGTCCTTCAGGAATAGAAAGTTATTTTAGTATAAACAAAACACCTTCTCATAGTTTTTGTATTGGTAATACAACAGCAAAAGCGCTACATAAATACACACAAAATTATACAATGGCTACTAAACCAAGCGTTGAAAACGTTTTGATTAAAGCCATT
This sequence comes from uncultured Flavobacteriaceae bacterium, assembly GCA_964545595.1. Lineage (GTDB taxonomy): Bacteria > Bacteroidota > Bacteroidia > Flavobacteriales > Flavobacteriaceae > Aquimarina. Next base: position 15,811 of record CAZJGP010000078.1, read on the forward strand.
AAACATTTCAATAGTCATGATTAAAAACGATTTATTCTTAAAGGCACTTAAAGGAGAAACAGTAGAACGTCCACCAGTTTGGATGATGCGTCAAGCAGGTAGATATTTACCTGATTTCATGAAATTAAAGGCTAAATATGACTTTTTTACGCGTTGCCGTACTCCTGAATTAGCTACTGAAATTACAGTTATGCCAATTCATCAAATAGGCACGGATGCAGCTATTTTATTTAGCGATATTTTAGTAGTTCCGCAAGCCATGAATGTTGAGGTTCAAATGAAAGACGGTATTGGTCCTTGGTTACCAAACCCTATTAGATCCATGAAAGATGTGGAACAAGTTATTGTTCCTAATGTTCATGAAGAATTAGGTTACGTATTAGATGCTGTTAAAATGACTAAAGAGGCTTTAAATGATGAAGTTCCTTTAATTGGTTTTGCAGGTTCTCCTTGGACAATTTTATGTTACATGATACAAGGGCAAGGTTCTAAGAATTTTGACAAAGCAAAAGCTTTTTGTTTTCAAGAACCTATGGCAGCACATTTATTACTACAAAAAATTACCGATACTACTATTGCTTACTTAAAAGCTAAAGTAGCTGCTGGTGTTAATGCTGTGCAAGTTTTTGATAGCTGGGGAGGAATGCTTTCTCCTGTGGATTATCAAGAGTTTTCTTGGAAATATATTCAACAAATTATTGATGCCTTAAAAGATGAAATACCCGTAATTACCTTTGGTAAAGGATGTTGGTTCGCCTTAAAAGAAATGAGCGAATCAGGAGCTTCTGCTTTAGGAGTAGATTGGACTTGTTCTGCTCGTAATGCACGCTATTTATCAGGTGGCAACATTACTCTACAAGGTAATTTTGATCCTTCTCGTTTATTATCGCCTCCGGCAGAAATAAAAAAGATGGTTACACAAATGATTAATGAATTTGGAAAAGACCGCTATATTGCCAACTTAGGACATGGTATTTTACCAAATATTCCTGTAGAAAATGCACAAGCATTTGTAGACGCGGTTAAAGAATATAGAGGTTAGCCAGAAGTCAATTAAAACTGCCCCCGAAAACAGCAAAACATGAAAGAACAATTCTACGCATACATTGAAAATCTTCAAGATCAAATTACTGCTGCATTGGAACTTACCGATGGAACAGCTAAATTCAAAGAAGATATTTGGAAGCGACCTGAAGGTGGTGGCGGAAGAACACGTGTTATAGAAAATGGTTCTGTAATTGAAAAAGGAGGCGTTAATATTTCGGGAGTATATGGTGCTTTACCAAAAACTATGCAAGCTTATTTCGGTGTTGGCGAGGTTGACTTTTTTGCTTGTGGATTAAGTTTAGTAATTCACCCTAAAAATCCAATGGCACCTACCGTTCATGCAAACTGGCGTTATTTCGAAATGTATGACAAAGACGGAACTATTGTAGACCAATGGTTTGGTGGTGGTCAAGATTTAACTCCATATTATTTGTTTGAAGAAGATGCTAAACATTTTCATCAAACTTGTAAAACTGCTTGCGATAAACATAATGAAACTTTTTATCCTTTATATAAAAAGAAGTGCGATGAATATTTTCATAACCCACACCGTGAAGAAGCTCGTGGTTTAGGTGGTTTGTTTTTTGATTATTGTAAAACAACTGAAGAACGTAGTATTGAAGATTGGTACAATTTTGTTACGGAAGTTGGAAATAGTTTTACAGAAGCTTACACTCCAATTCTTAATAAAAGAAAAGATTTAGAATACACACAAGAACAACGCAATTGGCAAGAAATTAGAAGAGGTCGTTATGTAGAGTTTAATTTAGTTCATGATAAAGGAACTTTATTTGGCTTAAAAACAAACGGGCGTATTGAAAGCATTTTAATGAGTTTACCACCCGCTGTACAATGGCGTTACGACCATCAACCTGAAGAAAATTCTGCGGAAGCAAAATTATTAGAAGTATTAAAAAACCCAGTAGATTGGTTATAAAACAAAAAGAGCGTAATAATTATTATTACGCTCTTTTTATTTCTTCTAACAGTACTTTCTATTTAGAAAAATTTCCCTTTTCTAAAGAAATTACTACCGGTTCTTTTATAAGCTACTTTTACACCATTAGCACAAAAAGTATAATTACCGTTAGCCTTAGTTTCTTTAGCATATAATAATAATACGTCGTCTACTGTACAATCATATGTTTTTGCTACTCTATTTTTTAAATCTCGCATAGTAGCACGACCTTTTTTCAATTGATTTTGAATATGCCTATCCAGTTTAGGTTCTACAAAACCAAAACCTACATTACAATTTTTACTAACAAGCACAGGTTCTTCAACTGGAGCCTGTACAGTCCTTGATCTTTCTTGAACTCTAGGTTTTGGTACAACGTTTGGCTTTGGTTGGTTTTGTTGTGGCACTAAATCAATATATTCCCAAGTATAATCGGCTTTTAATAAAACTCTACGACCATCATCCGTAGTTACAATATAATTGTCTTGGGCATACCCAATAAACGAAAGCCATAAAAAGGCTATAAAAATTATTTTTTTCATACTTATATTAAGCTATTATTATGCCAAATGTAATCAAAAAAACATGGATTTAATTAACTTTGAAACATCATAATACTTTTAACTATGTTCCCATTAAAAAGAAATAGAAGACTAAGAACTACGCAAGCAATTCGTTCTTTAGTAAGAGAAACAAATATAACCACTAATGACTTTTTGGTTCCTTTATTTGTTGTAGAAGGAAAAGGCATTAAAGAAGAAATATCTTCTATGCCAAATTACTTTCGTTACAGCTTAGATTTGCTTAGCGCAGAAGTAAAAGAATTATGGAGTTTAGGTTTAAAATCAGTTTTAGTATTTGTAAAAGTACCAGACAATTTAAAAGATAATAAGGGAACAGAAGCATTAAACCCAAACGGATTAATGCAACGTGCTGTAAAAACTATTAAAGATGCTGTACCAGAAATGTTAGTCATGACTGATGTGGCTTTAGATCCATACTCATCATACGGACATGATGGAATTGTTGAAGAAGGATATATTATTAACGACCCTACTGTTGAAGTTTTAGCTAAAATGTCTTTAAGCCACGCACAAGCTGGTGCCGATTTTGTAGCACCAAGTGATATGATGGATGGTCGTATTGAAGCAATTCGAGACACTTTAGAAGAAGCCAACTTTCTAAACACAGGTATTATGAGTTATAGTGCCAAATATGCTTCTGCTTTTTATGGTCCTTTTAGAGATGCTTTAGATTCTGCCCCTGGTTTTGGAGATAAAAAGACCTATCAAATGGATTTTGCTAACCGCAAGGAAGCATTAACAGAAACACTACAAGATATAAATGAAGGAGCAGATATTATTATGGTTAAACCTGGCTTATGTTATTTAGATATTGTTCGTGATATGGCTAACGAGATCGAAACACCTATTGCCGTTTATCAAGTTAGTGGTGAATACGCTATGCTTAAAGCTGCTGCCGAAAAAAGATGGCTAGATCATGACGCTGTTATGATTGAACAACTAATAGCTTTTAAAAGAGCAGGTGCTCAAATTATTGCAAGTTATTTTGCTAAAGATGTTGCTAAGTTATTAGGGTAGTTAATTTCACTTAAATATGTAAGCAAGTACTCATTTTTCGAACTAAGACCTAAGTATCAAACTATTTAACTATGAAAACTAAATATTTATCTTGGACATTACTTATTAGTACTTTAATAACACTTTTTACAGGATGTGTTGGAGAAGATGTTGTTGAACGAAATTCTTCAAGTTTACGTTTTGAAAGACAATTACGATCACTAGCTTCAGACGAACAATTTACCTTAAATTTAGAATTTATAGATGAAAATAGCCTGCCTATAGAAGATCAATCTGATATTAATATTGAATATTCAAGTGATAATGAAGAAGTTATTCAAATTAACCAAGAAGGAGTTCTAACACCAATAAATAACGGAATAACTACTGTTAGAGTAAATGCCTCAATAGGTGACTTTAATTTTAGAGAAATAGAAAACGAAATTATTGTAGGTGCAGTTACTTTATCTGAAAGTGAAGCATTAGCTAAAGATGAGGATGAAGTAGATGATATTATTACTAATGGTTACGACCCTGAAGTAAACATCACAAACTTTGTTACTAATATAGGAATAAATTCTTCTGAAATTATTCAATTAAATGCTATTTATCAAAATTTAAAAAGAGAAGTTGAAGAGGTTACTTTAACCTGGGCAAGTAGCGAACCTAGTATATTAGAAATCGATTCAAATGGAGTAATTACTCCTGTTTCAGCTGGAACAGCAAATATTACAGCTTCTTTCAATAGCACAATATCTGAACCTTTGTCAATTACCGTTGACGAAGAAGATGTAGAAGTAATTATTATTGAAGAACCTGTTATTGAAGAACCTGAAGAAACAAGAAATATTATTGGATTTGGATCTTTTCAAAGTAATAGCAGTTATACTGTTCGCGGAAATTTTCAAATTATAGAAGAAGACGGTGTAACGACAATTTTTTTAGATGATGATTACTTTACAGGTGGAGTTCCTGATTTAGTTATTTATTTAAGTAATGTTACCAATACTGATAATGGTGCTGCATTCATTAGTGAAGATATTACTCCACTTGGAGAACAATCTTTTATAATTCCCGAAAGCATAAACCCTAATGATTATACTAACGTTTTATTATTTTGTAGAAGGTTTGGAGCTCGTGTTGGTTTTGGAGTAATTAATAGATAAATAAACTATATAATTGATTAACAATGAAATTTAAACATTTACTTATCTTATTAATCACAACTCTTTCTAGTAACATTTATGCTGGAGGAGGTTGGACAAACGAGAAAGGAACATCATATATAAAAGTATCTGGTTGGTGGGTTGAGTCAAAAAATTTCTTCTCAGGTAATGGCTCAGAATCTAAATCAACCGTTGAGTCAGGATTATTTAATGTAAATATATATGCTGAATATGGCCTTACTGATAAACTAACTGCTATTGGGTATATTCCTTTTTTTACAAGATCATACCAAAACAGAGAGGTTGATCAAAATGGAAATATAAACCCTAGTTTACCTGGTGGAGACCTTAATACTTTTGGAGATTCTGAAATTGGATTAAAATATAATGTTTATAAAAACGATCGATTCTCAATATCTACTAGTTTAACACTAGGAATCCCTTTTGGTAATGATGGAGAAAATCAAGAAGTTTCCGCTTTAGCAACTGGTGATGGTGAATTCAACCAAATAGCTAGAGTCGATATTGGAGCCTCTTTATTCCAAAATGATTTATTAAGTATT
>CAZJGP010000079.1:0-6692 GCA_964545595.1 uncultured Flavobacteriaceae bacterium
TTATCGGTTAATAAATAACCCTAAAAAAAGAAATTATGTTTGGAGATATGATGGGCATGATGAATAAGCTTAAAGAATCGCAACAAAAAGTTGAAGAGACTAAAGAGCGTTTAAACAGTGTTTTAATTGACGAAAAAAGTAATGACGGCTTACTTAACGTTACTTTAACTGCTAACAGAACTATAAAAAATATTTCTATTTCTGACGAATTACTTGCCGACAAGGAACAGTTAGAAGACTACCTTATACTTACTTTAAACAAAGCCATAGAAAAAGCTACAAACATTAATGAAGCTGAATTAGCCGCTGCGGCCAAAGATGGTTTACCTAACATACCTGGAATGGATATGTTTAAATAATATATTAGGTAAAACATTAACGAAACAGTTCTTGTTTTACCTAATATATTAATTTGAAAATAGGTATCTTTAATAAAACTATTTATTATGGATAAAATTATCAAAGCATTAATAGCTGGTTATGGTTCTAAAAAATTAGGTGGTGGGTGTTTTTCTACCGTAATAATATTTATTATCATTTATTGGTTACTTGGAAAACTAGGTTAATTGACAACTACAAGCGATCTACATTCTGTAGAATTATATAATGGTTATTGCCAAATGCCTATGCTTTGGAATAATTCATTTAGTGGGTTACAACAATTTGAGGCTACTACAATAAGTAAAATACCTCAACCTAAAGATATTAACAGATCAAACAAAAGATTAGGTAAACTTGCCGAAGATTTGTTTAGTTTTTGGGTGTCTAACAATATTAATTATTCTATAGTTTTTGAAAACTTACAAATAATTAACAACAAACAAACCTTAGGAGAACTAGATGTTTGCTTATACTCTCTTTTACAGAAAAAATATATTCACCTAGAATTAATTACAAAATTCTATTTATACAACCCCGCTTTTGATTGCAATAGCATTGAAGCTTGGATTGGACCTAACCGAAATGACTCTCTTAAAAATAAAATTGAAAAACTTAAAGACAAACAACTTCCTTTATTTTATTCACCAATAACCAAAAAACAATTATCTGACTACAATATTGATTATACAAACACCATACAACAAGTATGTTTTAAAGCGTTCTTATTTGTTCCTGTAAATTTTAATGATTCATTAACCCAATTTAACACCAAATCTATTGTTGGGAAATATATGACTTTTGATGCTTTTAAATCTTTACATTCTGATATTAAAAAATACCACTGCCCTACCAAACAAGATTGGTTAAGGGACCCTTCTACACAAAACGAATGGTTTTCTTTTGAAGACAGTGTTCCTCAAATAAAATTATTTATAGAAGCCAAGCAAGCAATTATGGTATGGAGTAAAAATAAAACCACTTACAAAAGAACTATCATTGTTCCTTATTCTCAATTTTAATTTCTTTTAAGAAGGAAATGCCAACATTTCTCCTAAACCTAATGTAAAAACAAGGTTACCATAGACACTATGTTCTACGACAGTCCAAAATATACTTTTTTCTTCACGATAAGTGTATAAAAACAAAATACCACCAACAGCAGTTATTAGCATTACCCACAAATTATGTAAAAACAAATGACACCAAGAAAAGCAAATAACATTAAGTATTGCTAATTGGTTTTTGTTATTAAATAACAATGAATACCTATTATAGAAAAACCCTCTATAAACAAGTTCTTGAGGGATAACCGATAAAAAAGCATACACAAACAAAATAGTTAACCACAATAATGGTTTCTCTTTTGGGACTTTAAAGAGCAATTGAGGATTAATAAAATTTATTATAAAGAGCCCTCCAACTATTAACAATATAGAGATACTAAATAAACGTAGTATATATTTTTTTGAAGGCTTATTATACCCTACTCTAAAATTAAAAGTCTTCTTGTTTTTATAACTAATAAAACAAACATAAACCAAAGCTACAATTACCGAACTAACTTTAATTTTTGTTGATAAATTTAAAGCCAACAATAGCGGTACAATTACAAAAAGTAAAAAAAGCTCTATTATTTTATATGTTTTATTGGAATTCATAAGCACAAAAAAAGCAACCCTAAGGTTGCTTTTAATTAATATTTAATTATTTATTTTACTTGCTCGGTTTTGCAAATAATAATCTACAATTACTAATGCAGCCATAGCATCTACAATAGGCACTGCTCTTGGCACTACACAAGGATCATGGCGCCCTTTACCTACCATTGTAACTATATTACCTTCTTTATCTATAGACTCTTGGTCTTGCATTATAGTTGCTACTGGTTTAAAGGCTACATCAAAATAAATATCCATTCCATTTGATATACCTCCTTGAATACCTCCTGAAAGGTTTGTTTTTGTAGTTCCGTCCTCATTAAACAAATCGTTATGCTGACTTCCTTTTAAAGCTGCTCCTTCAAAACCACTTCCGTATTGAAAACCTTTTACTGCATTTATAGAAAGCATTGCTTTACCAAGTTCTGCGTGTAAACGATCAAAAACAGGTTCTCCTAATCCAACAGGAACTCCAGATATTACACAACTTACCATACCACCAACAGTATCTCCTTCTTTACGAATTTGTTTAATATATGTTTCCATTTCTCCTGCCATTTTTTGATCAGGACAACGAACTATATTAGATTCTATTTGTGTTAAATCTAACTCTGTATATGGCTTATCTAATTTTATATAACCAACTCCACTTACGTAAGCATTAAAACTAACATCTTTTAATACTTGTTTTGCTATAGCACCAGCAACTACTCTACAAGCAGTTTCGCGAGCAGAAGAACGCCCTCCTCCACGATAATCACGTACATCTCCGTATTTTTTATAATACGTATAGTCAGCATGCGATGGTCTAAAAGAATCTTTTATATGAGAATAATCTTTTGATTTTTGATTGGCATTACGAATAGCAAAACCAATAGATGTTCCTGTAGTTACTCCTTCGAAAATACCTGAGAAAAACTCTACTGTATCTGGTTCTTTTCTTTGGGTCACAATAGCAGATTGCCCTGGTTTTCTTCGGTCTAATTCTTTTTGTATAGCATCAAAGTCAATTTCAACTCCTGCCGGACATCCATCAATTACACCTCCAATAGCAACACCATGCGATTCTCCGAATGTAGTTACCTTAAATAATTTACCAAAACTATTACCTGCCATTATTCATTTTTTTTACAAAAATAGGTTTTCAAAAAGATTCAACCTAATTGTTATTTAAATAGTATATAATAAAAAACAGCCTTCATATATATGAAGGCTGTTTTTCTATTTCTAAAAATTATAAGTAAACAAAACTTTAAGAATTATAATTCTATTTCTTTCGTAAAGTTATAATCTCCTTCAGTAACTGATACTGTTAATTTTTTGTATCTTAATTTTGAAATATCAAAAGAACCTAAAACTATTGTGTTCGTGTTGTCGTTACTTTCATTTAATAAAGTACCTGCTTCATTATAAACTGATATAGATACATCTAAATGGTTATCATTGTTTATTAAAACATTCATTACATCATTCTTTATTGTAATATCTGGTGCTATATATGTTTTTGCTGAATTTTCTACTAAACTAACATCTTCTTTACTTACTAAAATTGGCGTAGACTGTATTTTACCTTCTTCACTATCTTCTATAAAATATAATCCTTCTGGTAACGTAGAAAAACTAAATACTTTATTGTATTCTTTAGTTACTTCTAATTCTTCTGAAAACAAGATTTCTCCGTTAAAATCTTTAATATAAATAGTTTCTCCTTTTGTAACTTCAGTTAAAGATATAGATAAAATCTTTGACGTTTTTGATGCTACTTTTACATTTAATTTTTCTGATGCGTTAGCTACTACGGTTGTTAAAAGTGCTGCACTTAACAATCCAATTTTAATTAACTTTTTCATAATAAATTATTTTATATTTTTTTGACTATTTGTTGTTTACACTGCAAAGATAGAATGGTTATACAGTTTAATTTTATACTCTATTTACCTATACATATACTATATTACCACACCAAAACTATAAGGTTATAGTGGCTTTAGGCTTGTTAAAAACCAGTTATTATTACACCATTAATCTTTATTATATTTTTAATTAAATTTTAAAGTGTCATTCTAATAAATATTAAAACACTAGATAAAACCAACTTACTATCTGTGTAATTACAACAAAATTCAAAAAGCATTTTACCACCATAAAACAAAAACGCCCTCATAATATGAGGGCGTTTTTTATTCTTTAATAAGAGTAAACAAAACTTTTGAATATTATAATTCTATTTCTTTTGTAAAGTTATAATCTCCCTTCAGTAACTGATACTGTTAATTTTTTATATGTTAATTTTGAAATATCAAAAGAACCTAATACTATAGTATTTGTATTGTGGTTACTTTTATTTAATAAAGTACCTACTTCATTAAAAACAGAAATAGAAACATCTGAATGATTATCATTATTAATTAAAACATTCATTACATTATTTTTAATTGTAATAGTTGGTGCAACATATGTTTTAATGGCACTTTCTACAATAGCAACATCTACTGCGCTTACTAAAAAAGGAGTCGATTGAATTTTCCCTTCTTCTTTAGATTCTATAAAATATAAACCTTCTGGTAAAGTTGATACACTAAATACTTTATTATATACGTCTGTTTTCTTTAATACTTCTGAAAACAAGATTTCTCCATTAAAATCTTTAACATAAATAGTTTCTCCTTTAGTAACTTCAGCTAACGATATTGACAATATCTTTGATGCTTTTGATGCTACTTTTACATTTAATTTTTCTGATGCGTTAGCTACTACGGTTGCTAAAAGTGCTGCACTTAACAATCCTATTCTAATTAACTTTTTCATAATAAATTACTTTATAATTATTTAACTACTTGTTGTTTACATTGCAAATATAGAATGGTTATACCCTTTAAAATTATACTCTATTTACCTATACTTACACTATATTATCACACTAAAACTATAAGGTTATAGTTGCTTCTTTTATTATAAAACTTACTATTATTAGAATACTAACAGTTAGCTTATTTTTAATGAAATTCTACAACTTTATTACGTTAAAATTTCTACAAACAAATAAAAAACATCTGATTTTCGGTTAATTACAAAAAAACACCTGTGGCATATTTACAATATAGAATCAAAAAAGGCCATCCGTATGGACAGCCTTTTTGATTCTATATTATCTTTTAATACCTAAAAAATAGTATTACAATTCTATTTCTTGTACAAAGTTATAATCGCCTTCACTTACAGATACTATTAATTTTTTATCACTTAATGTTGAAATATCAAAACAACCTAAAACAATTACATTGGTATTGTGATTACTATTATTTAATAAAAGACCATCTTGGTTGTATACATCAATAGAAACATCAAAATGACTACCATTATTTATTAATACATTCATTACATTATCTTTTATAGTAATTGTTGGTGCTTTATAGATCTTTGTAGAATTTACAATTAAAGCGACATTTTTATTACTAATTAGTACTGGTGTAGATTGTTCTTTTTCTTTAGTCTCTACAAAGTATAAACCTGCCGGAAGTTCTGAAAAATTAAAAACTTTTTTAAACTTATCTACCTTTTCTAATTCTTCTGAAAACAAAATAACACCTTCGTTATCTCTTATATATAATGTTTCTCCTTTAGTAACTTCAGCTAACGATATTGACAATACTTTTGATGCTTTTGATGCTACTCTTACATTTAATTTTTCTGATGCGTTAGCTACTACGGTTGTTAAAAGTACTACACTTAATAATCCTATTCTAATTAACTTTTTCATAATAAATTCTTTTGACACATTTAAAACATACTCAAACACATGATAATCAATTACTTAAGTAGTACTCAATATTTACTTATATTTATAGTATATTAACCGTACACAAACTATAAGGTTATAGTTACCGTATTTAACTAATCATTAACATTGCTTTTTAATCACATGAAAGAAAATTTAACCAACGTAAAACCTAGTTTTGAGCATATTGCACCAGATATGGGCAATTCTATTATTTACAAGCGTTTTGATTTTGATAATAAAAACTCTGAACCTTCTTGGCATTATCACCCCGAAATAGAAATTGTTTATATAAATGAAGGCTCAGGAAAAAGGCAAGTAGGTAGCCATGTTTCTTATTATAATGATGGTGATTTAATATGTATAGGTGCTAACTTACCACATTGTGGATTTACTCAGGAATTCACTAAAGAGAGAAAAGAAACCTTAATACAAATGTTACCAGATTACCTAGGTAATGACTTTTTTAAGGTTACAGAAATGAAATCTATTAATTCACTTTTAGAAAGAGCTAAACAAGGCTTAGTTTTTCACGGTGAAACTAAACAAAAAGTTGGTGCATTAATTGAAAATATGATTAATAAATCTCCTTTTGAACGTATTTTAGATTCTGTACTAATTTTACATGAATTAGAAGCATCAAAAGAGTTTCAAATTTTAAACGCTGAAGGTTTTACACTAAAAGCCGAAGCACAAGACAATCATCGTATTAATGACACGTTTAATTATGTTCGCGAAAATTTTAAACAACAAATTAGTATTGAAGAAATTTCAAGCCATGTAAATATGACTTCACCTGCTTTTTGTAGATACTTTAAAAAAGTAACTCAAAAAACATTTACTCAATTTGTTAACGAATATCGTTTAGTACACGC
>CAZJGP010000080.1:0-6078 GCA_964545595.1 uncultured Flavobacteriaceae bacterium
ATAACACATTTTAATAGTTATATACCCAAAGTTGATTTTGAATATTAGTTTTTTATAAAGGTTACTCTTATATTTGCGATCGCAATTATACAGTTCAAAAATTTCTGCGAAAGCGAAAACATACATTATGCATAAAGTAATAACCATTGGAGAAATGATGGGAAGATTATCTCCGCCAGACAACCTAAGATTTGGTCAAGCAACATCATTTAATATTAATTACGGAGGAGGAGAATTTAATGTTTCGGCATCATTATCTAACTACGGAATTCCTACTGATTTTGTAACTGCTATACCTGACAATCCACTTGGAGATAGTGCCATGCAAACTATTAAAAGTTTTGGTATTGGTCATGAGCATATTTTACGCCAAGGTGATCGTTTAGGGTTATACTTTTTAGAACATGGTGCTGCAGGCCGTAACAGTAGTGTTGTATATGATCGCGCAAACTCTTCAATGGCAAACCTGAAAAAAGGTGAAATTAATTGGAGAGAAGTTTTCAAAGATGCTACATGGTTTCACTGGAGTGGAATTACTCCTGCTTTATCACAATCATCTGCCGATGCATGTTTAGAAGCTATTGAAATTGCTGCCGAAATGGGTTTAACTATTTCTACAGACCTTAACTACCGTAGTAAATTATGGAAATACGGTAAAGCCCCTAAAGATGTTATGCCTGGCTTATTAAAATATAGCCACGTAATTTTAGCCGATGTAGATACCGCTTTATTCATGTTAGGTCACGAAAAAATTGACCCTAACTACATGGATGAATCTGAAGCTGTAGAAGTTTTCCAAAAAGTTGCTAACCTATTACCAAATTTACACACTATTGGTATGACATTCAGAAACTCTGTTAATGCCTCTTTCCAAAAAATTGGAGGTTTAGTTTACAATAGCGGAAAATTATACAGAGCTAGTATTAAAGATGCAGATCCTGTTGTAGACCGCGTTGGAACTGGCGATGCTTTTATGGGTGGTTTATTATATGGTCTTTTAGAACATAGCGATGATTTACAAACTGCTGTAAATTTTGCTACTGGAGCATGTGTATTAAAGCACACTATTTACGGTGATATTAACCGTGTAAGCAAAGAAGAAGTATTTAATTTTATACAAAGTGACGGTTCTGCTAAAGTAGATCGTTAATATACAAACATACAGTATAATTCCCTTTAAAGGGAATTATACATTTTATAGATAAAAATAAAAATATAATGGCACAGTTTTCACGAATTGAAGTAGCACAAATAATGAAAGAAACAGGAATGGTTCCTTTATTTTACCATCCTGATGTTGAACTTGGAAAAAAAGTATTAAAAGCTTGTTACGATGGTGGAGCTCGTTTATTAGAGTTTACTGCTCGCGGAGATTTTGCTCACGAAGTTTTTGCTGCTTTAACTAAATATGCGATCGCTGAATTACCAGGAATGGTAATGGGTGTAGGTTCTGTTACTGATGCTGCTGCTGCATCATTATACATGTCTTTAGGAGCTAATTTTATTGTAACTCCTGTTTTACGTGAAGATATTGCTGACGTTTGTAACCGTCGTAAAGTAATGTGGAATCCTGGGTGTGGAACATTAACTGAAATTACTAAAGCAGAAGCTTTAGGATGTGAAGTTGTAAAATTATTCCCTGGAAACCTATACGGACCTAAATTTATTAAAGGTATTGTAGGACCACAACCTTGGACATCTATTATGCCTACTGGTGGTGTAACAACTGAAGAAGAAAACCTTCAAGGATGGTTCGACGCTGGTGTTACTTGTGTTGGAATGGGTTCTCAATTAATCAGCAAGCAAATATTAGCTGACAAAGATTACGCAGGATTAGAAAAGAAAGTTGCAGAAGCTTTAGCTACTATTAAAAAAGTACGTGGTTAAAAAATAGTTTTAACACACAACATATTTAAAGACCAAAAGCATTCGTGTTTTTGGTCTTTTTTATGCCTTAATTTTACTCAAGGCGGAAATACAAAAGCAACTAAATCTATTACTTTATATTTGCTAGTAATACTCATTACAAATTATGTTTTCAAAAATTAAAAACCATCATTATACAGCCATTAGCCTTTATCTTTTTAAATGGTTATTATTAGCTTTAATAGTTGGTATTTCTATAGGTTCTGCATGTGCATTATTTTTAATTACATTAGAATGGTGCACACAATACAGAGAAAACAATACTTACATAATTTGGTTTTTACCTATAGCTGGTTTTTTAATTGGTGCTTCTTCTTATTATTGGGGTAAAAGCGTTGTAAAAGGCAATAATCAAATAATTGATGAATACCACAATCCAGAAAAAATAATTCCTTTTAAAATGGCTCCTTTAGTTTTATTAGGCACATTAGGAACACATTTGTTTGGTGGCTCTGCAGGTCGAGAAGGTACTGCCGTACAAATTGGCGCAGCTATTGCCGACCAATGTTCTCGCTTTGTAAAATTAAATTCCTTAGACAGAAAGTTGTTTTTAACAATGGGTATAAGTGCTGGTTTTGCTGCAGTATTTGGAACCCCTTTAGCAGGTGCAATTTTTGCACTAGAGGTTGTACTTATTGGCCGCATACGGTTTGAAGCTCTAGTTCCAAGTATTCTTGTTGCAATTATTGCCGATCAAGCTTGTGTTTTTTTCGGAGGCACACACACGCATTACTCTGTAAATATAGTTCCTAACCTCTCTTTAATTAATATAATATGGGTTTGTATTGCTGGTATTCTATTTGGTTTAGCAGGAAGTCTATTTGCTAAAGGTTCTCATTTTTGGGGCTCACAATTTAAAACTTTAATTAACTACCCTCCATTACGTCCGGTTATCGGTGGACTTATAATTGCTGTCATTGTTTATTTTATGGGAACCACTAAATATATAGGTTTAGGTGTTCCAACAATCGTAGAATCATTCACACAACAAGTACCTAGTTATGATTTTATACTAAAACTACTACTAACTACTTTTACTTTAGGAGCTGGTTTTAAAGGCGGAGAGGTTACTCCTTTGTTTTTTATTGGCGCCACCTTAGGTAATGCCTTAGTATGGTTTATACCATTACCAATTGATGTTTTAGCCGCAATGGGCTTTGTTGCTGTATTTGCAGGCGCTACAAATACCCCTATTGCATGTACCCTTATGGGAATAGAGTTATTTGGTATAGAAATAGGGCAATATGTAGCACTAGCTTGTTTTACTGCTTACTTATTTTCAGGACATTCTAGCATATATAGCTCTCAAATAATAGGTAGTGCTAAACACCCAATATTAAATATTGAAAAGGGAAAACTATTATCTATAATATCACAATTCAGAAAAAACAAATAAAAAAAAGCCTCTCGAAATCGAGAGGCTTTTTTTTGTTTCAATAAATACTAAAAAGAATAGCTTAAACCAACATTCCAAAATACTTGAATTTGATTATCAGTATCTGATATATCAGCATCTTCTGGTAAATCTCCATTAGCTAAAGCAAAGTTAAATGCCTCTTGCTTATTACCTCTTAAACTAGCATCAAAACCAACACCAATTTTTTTCCATAATGTATAAGCTAAACCGTTTGTCCATTGCCAGTTTGATAAGTCAGTATCTTCATAACTTAAGAAACCTGAAAAGTTACTTTTAAAACTCACTGGTCCAATTTTACGAGTATAATCTGCTACAACCTTTGCTCCTAAAGATGATTCAAATTCTGAATCTCCGTCACTAAATACAAAATTGTAGTTTAACGGATGAACAACAACAACTAATTCTTTAACTGGTGTCCATGTTCCCCCAATACCAACATCTAAGTAACCTGGGTCATTAAAATTCTCTAAAAAAGTAGTTCTGTATTCTCCTAAAGCAGAAACTGCTAAAGTTTTATTTACTTTATAACCATATAAAGAGCTAATGTTGAACACATCTGTAGATGCTTCGAAATCATCGCTATCAGTCGGGTCATCTTCATCATCAAATTTTACCCAACCTAAGTTTAATGTTCCTGAATTTCTCCAGAAATCTTTCTCTCTAAGAAGGTTTGCATAACCATTAACAGTAAAATTAATTTGACCTGTAGAATTATTAGGTGCGTTTTGCGTAAACCAGTCACTAAAACCACTAATATTACCACCAATTGTACCAAAAGCTCCAATTTTCCAACCTGGTAGGTTATCAATTTTAGATTGAATAGCTGCTGCTTCTTTTTCTAAAGCTGAAATAGAAGCTTTCTTCTCTCCTAATTCTTTTTTCAACTGATCTTCTGTTTGAGCAAAAAGACTAAAACTAGCCAAGAGTAAGCTCAAGGATAAAACAATTTTTTTCATAAAAAATGTAAATATGTGTTAATTACCTGTAAATATAAGTTTTAAAGGAAATAAAATCTTAACATTTTGTTATGAACATATAAAAAGTTCGACTAAAAACAGATTACACCCCATTAAAGTTGTATTTAAGCCTAATATTTATTTTTTAGGCTTCTTGTACAATGGTACTGAAGAGCACGCTTCTCCATATAATATACTCTTAACAACTGGTTGTATTTTTTGAACCAACGTTACATATGCGTTTGCAGGAACTGGTTTGTTAGAACATCCTTTTATAATTATAGGTTTATCTTTATAGTCTGATAATTCTAATTTTTCTATTTCAAAAGCATATAATTGCGTTTCTAATAATTCTAAATCACCAATAACCGTGTAATTAGCATAAGGTGAAATTGCAGTAGTAATTAACATAAACGCCCAACCAGGAATAATAGCATCTGTAGAACAGGTTAATGCTACAAATTGATCTTTATGTTCTGACCAATTATAAGACTTTACTTTTTCTCTAAAGTCTTTTTCTTTTAAAATTAAACCTTCATACAACCAATCTTTAATATCAAAAACTACGCGAGTACCTTCAATATATAAATCTTCTAAGTCAATTGTTATTAATTTACTATTAGCTACCCTATTAATAATTTCATTTTCCATATACCTTAATTTAGATATTAATTTTACAATAAAAAAGTCTTGAGTAACATATGCTAACTCAAGACTTTTTTATCTTTTATTCCTTGTTTAAGAAACTATTAAAGCATTCCTAATTCAAGCTTTGCTTCTTCACTCATTAAGTCTTGTGTCCATGCCGGTTCAAACGTTAATTCAACCTCACATTCATTAACAGCATCAATAGATTTTACTTTCTCTTCTACTTCTACTGGTAATGTTTCTGCTACGGGACAGTTTGGTGTTGTTAAAGTCATTAACACTTTAACATCATGATCTTCATTCACAAAAACATCATATATTAATCCCAACTCGTAGATATCAACTGGTATTTCAGGATCAAATATTGTTTTTAAAACTCGAACTATTTTATCTCCTAATTCTTCGGTATTTACAGTACTCATAATATTATTTTATTTGTGTTTGGTAGGCAACTGCATACATTTTTAATTGCTTAATCATACTTACTAAACCATTGGCTCTAGTAACAGATAAATGCTCTTTTAATCCGATTTTATCAATAAACTTCGTATTAGCTTCTAAAATATCTGACGGATGTTGCCCTGAAAAAGCACGTATTAATATAGCTATAATTCCTTTTGTAATTATGGCATCACTATCGGCTGTAAAATTAAGTTTATCTCCTTCTAATTTAGCCGAAACCCAAACTTTACTTTGGCAACCTTTAATTATGTTTTGATCGGTTTTTAATTCTTCATCAATTAAAGGTAAATCTTTACCCAAATCAATCATGTACTCATAACGCTGCATCCAGTCTTCGAACATTTCGAATTCTGCTACTATATCGTTTTGAATTTCTTGTATACTCATATTTTAAACCTTAACCTTACTCTTAATATTCAATTTGCTTTCTTTTACTTATGAAAGCATCATAACGGCACGCTTTACGGCATTAACCATTATATCTATTTCTTCTTTAGTATTATAAAAAGCAAACGATGCTCTTACGGTACCCGGAATATTATAAAAATCCATTATTGGTTGTGCACAATGGTGTCCCGTACGTACTGCTACCCCTAATTTATCTACTATACTACCAATATCATACGGGTGAATATCATTTACATTAAATGATATTACTGCTGTTTTTTC
>CAZJGP010000081.1:0-4135 GCA_964545595.1 uncultured Flavobacteriaceae bacterium
CATTTAGTCCTGCTATTTTTATAGTCTTCCCTGTATAACCTTCTGATATAGTAACTTTAGCAGATTGTTTACGAAAGGCTTTAGGTATTTCTATTCCTTTTAATGTAATTTCGTTACTATATTCACTTATAGGTTTTAAATGATTGTAAAGGCTGTAAAAAGTAACTGTTTGTTTTTCCTTTTCCTTACTTTCATTAGATGCATCTTTATCTTTTTTTTCTTCTCTAGTTAATTCAATGTCGTGTTGCATTAAAATAAAACTATTAGAATATTTAAAATCTACATACACATCAGGAAAATTGTTTTCAGGGTCTCCAAAATTAGGCAATAGTTCGTATTCATCTGAAAATCTATAACCTATTATTCGTCCATCTGCAATTGCTTTTATTTCTAAATTGCTACCTTCTAAATGAATACCACCATGCCATGTGTTAAGGTGATTAATTAAATATCTTCCAAATCGGTTGTTAAATTTTAGATTTTCTTTTGTACTATATTTATCAGGGTAACTTGTATTCATAATAAAAAAATTAAAGACTTAAACCAAATTTTCCTAAAGGGGCTGTTTTTTCAGATTCTTCTCTTAATAATTCCTGGTTCTCTCTAGCTTCGTTTAAAGTGGTACCACGACCAGTAACAGAAGCTAAAACCCTTAAAGTAGGACTTATTTTAGGAAATGGAATTTCAGTAATTGGCGAAATAGTAGTTTTTGCACCTGGTCCAGTACCAATAAGTACTGTAGGTTCTCCGGCCATTATAACACCACCATGTGCAGTCATTGCACCCACGGTAACTGCTGGTTTACCACCTATAAGTACGGTTGATTCACCTTGTGCTATAACATCGGGTGGGCCTACACACACACACATGTCGCCTAATACTGCGGCGGGCTTACCGCCTATTAATACTGTTGGCACTCCTGGGCCTACTACGGGGCCGCCTACGTGAGGCACTAAACCTGTCACCATAGGGCACACGTGCATGCTTCCTACTGTTGCTGCTGCTCCTGGCATAATTTTTTGTTTTAGTTAATTTTTACTACTGCTCCTGAAACTTCGGCCATGGCACTACCAGATATTTTGGTTTGTGCACCGTTTAATTCGGCTCCGGTTTGCCCTTCGATAATAGCGTTCATACCTTGTAATGTAGCATCTGTAGTAGCTTCAATAGCTATTGCTCCGCTACTTTTTACTCCCGTATCGCCAGTGGATTGTACATTTACATTACCTTGTGCAATAGCAGAAAGATCCGCCTCTGCAGCAATTTCAACGTTTTGCTGTGCTCCAATGGTTATGTTTTCTTCGGCAGTTATATTTATATTTTTAGCCGCTATATCGATAGTTTCGGTAGCGTTTATGGTTAACGATTTTTCTTGAGTATTAAACTCAATAATACTTCCTTCGTTATCATAAATTTTAATCATTTCTTCGCCTTCGGTATCGTTAAGCTCAATAGTATGGCCACTACGCGTTCTAATAGCTTTTACATTATTAGCATCGGTTTGCCATTCTTCGGGTTTGTTAATACCTGTATATAAGGCACCTAAAACATATGGGCTTTCGACATTGTTATTTTCAAAACCTATAATTACTTTTTCGCCTATTTCATGAATAAAATGAAAGCCTTTATCTAAACCAGAGTGGGGGGTCATTACCCTAATCCACGGGGTGGTTGTATTGGTAAGTACTTGCCAAGGAAATTGTACCTTTATACGGCTCATTCCTTCAGGGTCTACATTATCAAATACGGTTGCTATTTGACTACCAGATTTATTGTAATTGTTAATATTGGTTAATGGGTATACATCAATTTCGATAGGAATAGCTGTAAAGGTGTTTTTATAGTTACCAACATTAGTGCAATTGTGTTTTATACTGACTACTCGGTAGGTTCCATAATGCTCTCCATTATTTTGCACACTTATTATTTTACCTAAACTTACGCTAGGTAAATAGCTGGTTCCGGTTAATGATATTTGATCTTGTTCGTTTATTTTTTTTTGTAAAGCAACAGCCGTTGTTAAGCGTTGTTGCATGGCACTGTCTTCAAAGGTAGAATATGCTATTTGTGTAGGTTCGGGGTAAAAATTATCGTTAACTCCATTAGTAAAACCTACATAGCCCGAATTTGATGTATGTGGATTGTCTGAAGTGTTTGATGTAACACTGGCTTCGTTAATGTAATCGTTAGAAAAATAATTAACTTTAGTAGGTAAGGTTTTTAAACCAATACTCACATTTTCTAATGTGTTACCAAGGTTAAGCTCTACAGTGTCTCCTAAATCGGGTTTTCCAAAATACAGAGTGTCTTTGGCATAAATAAAATATTCGCCATTTACAGCTGCTAAATATTTTAAGTAATTAAATTTACTTAAGTTATTTTGTACAGTATATAAAAGGCTAGGGTCGTTTTCAGGCGATACATTAAGGTTTAATAACGACTGATCAAAAACGCCAACAGCATTTTGTACTACTGCCGATAAAGTTTCTTCGGTGTAAGAAGTAAAATCGGGACTTCCGTCTAAAATAATACTGCTACTTTTACCAGAAATAACAATCATTTCTTTTATTTGACCATGGTTGTTATCTCTGTACCCTTCTAAATTGGTAACAATGCCTTTAAACTCTAAAGGACCAGTGTTTGAGTTACCTTCATGTTCGCTAATACGTACTAAGCAAGGCTTACCTAAATAGGCTTTTGTTCTTTCTAAAATGGTAGAGCTATTCTCGTTTTCAGAATGCTCCCCCTCAATACTAATTGAAAAAGAGGCATGATTTCCTACGTTTTCAATTAATGAAAAATTATCAATTACCGGAATTAATTCTTCGTCAATTGTTACTTGTATTTGTGTATGTAATGCCATAGTTTTAAAAGTTTAAGATTTTATCACTAAAACCATATTTTTTTGCTAACGCTTTTTTTTTTGATAAAACAATCAAATTTTTTCTTTGTAAATCAGTACTTTATTATGTGTAAGCTTTTAATTAAATACTAATATTATCTATATAAGTTAATGTTAAACACTAAATTGAAAACGACACCCAATATTAAAGGAGTTAAGCATAAAAGAAAATAAATGAATAGATAAATAACATGTTTTTTCTGTACATTCCTAGATGTTGTTTTAAACTCGTTGATATATTTTTTCCATTTATTTTTATGCCAAAACCAATACCAAAATTGAATAATAACAATAGCTAAAACAATTAAAATAATTAGTTTGTTTTTAGGAGAATATATGAAAAATATAATTCCTAAATATGCTAAAAGATGCATTGAGTCTAAAAAAATACCAGCATTATCTTCAGCAAATTGTCTATCGTTTTTATTTCTTCTGTACCAACTATATGCTATAAAAAATAAAACCCACATAGGCTAGCATATGCATAAATGCTAAAAATAAAATAGCAGTATCCATGTGCTGTACTTCTTTCACTAGTAAATTTTCTATACTTACTATAAGCTATAAAAAATAGATACCTTAAGTATTTAGGTGGTTTTATATTTTGTAACCAATTCATTTTTATTTAATTAAATAATATTTCCGTTTTTTATTATTAAAACTTCTATTCCAATATAATAACAAACTAAGAGGTAAACGAGTAAAAAAACAACTCCAATATTTTGTTTTCTTCTATTAATATGATTGTACTCTTTAATATATAGTTTCCATTTTTTATTATGCCAAAACCAAAAATAAAATTGTATACCTGTAAAAATTAAAACTAAAATCATACTAGTTTTAGTTTTAGGGTTTATCATATATATATATAGGCCACTGTATAATAATATATGTATAAATGCTAAGAATAAAATAGCAGTATCATGTGCTGTACTTCTTTCACTAGTAAACCTTCTGTAAAAACTATAAGCTATAAAAAACAAATAGCGTAAATATTTAGGGGCTTTTATATTGTTAAACCAGTTTTTCATTGCTTAAAATGTCCTCTAAGTTCTTATCCATTATAAAATTATCGGAAAAAAAATAGGCGACATGCATATTATCAGATAAACGAATAAATATAATAGATGCCAATTTTGCTTTACCCTAGGTGTTTTTTTAAATTCATTAACATATAATTTCCATTTTTTTTTATGCCAAAACCAACTATAAAATTGCACCACAGTTATTATG
>CAZJGP010000082.1:0-3453 GCA_964545595.1 uncultured Flavobacteriaceae bacterium
AGAAGAATACATTCTACTCTAGGTAATAAATCAATAATGCAATTTGAAAAAGAAATGAATCAATATAACGTAGCTGCATAACTCTTATCTAAGTGTCCAGTTTTTTGTTGCAAGTCCACTACACTTCTAATGGATTTTCTAAGTACTCTCGAAGCTTGTAATTTAGTGAAAGGGTTTTCTCCAAAAATAGATTTTAAACTTACATAAGACCTAAGTACAATGTCATTTATACGATACCTACTTAATAACTCCATTGTCGTTAATACATCGGCATAAGTACTTACATATTTTGAAGTTTCTAATAAACGTTCTTTATGATTGATTATCGTTAGGCTTTTTAATAATCGCTTAAATAACAACACATCTTCTATTTCTAATTCGTTGTAATATTCCTCTAAATACTGGTCGTAAGGATTTATTGTTTTGTGATTAGGGTACAATGTTTTTACAATACTTTCTAATTGATACAGTAATTTTTTTTCTTGGGTATCTATTTTTTCAGAAGTTGTGGAACAGGACATAAATTAGGATTTAAAGTATTGTAATTGTGATGGTTATTTGTTCCATTTTTAAGTGGAACACTACTGGAATACTGGAACAGCTATACGGTTACTTGTTTGGATTTTATTGCTGTAATACAGTCGTTTAAAGATTGTGTGATTGTACTTTCTAATTCCTGATAATCATTAGGATTGGTTACTTCGTAATAGGTTTGGGTTTCGCCTTTTTTACGTTTAACTTTTCTAATCTCGTAGCTTTCCATCAATTGTTTGTGATAACGCCATTGGGTGGTTTTCTTTACTTTTAATGCTCTACGAATTTCTGTAGCACTAAATTTTATTTGATTCACTTCAACTAAATATTTTTTTAAGAATTCTAAGTAATTACGGCATGCACCTGTGATCTCATCACTCTTGCGTAACAATACTTCTATGATGAGTTCGTTGGCTTCTTGAATATCTTCGATAGTAGTTTCAATGTATTCTTCGCCTGTAATTTCATCGTATTTACATTCTTTTTGATACTGTTTATAAAAGGTAATTACTTCTATAAATTGTAAATAATGACTATTAGTTCTTCGAGGTTTAAATACACTTTTTGGTAATTCTAAATATTCAGCAAATGGATTAATTACTTTTATAGGTTTTAAAACTCGCTGAACATTTTGGAGAATCTCCGCTGATAAATACTGCTCTTCTTCGTTTAGTTTTCCGGCACTTATTAAGCGTTGATAATCCATTTTGCGCTTGTCTTGTTCTTCACTTTCATCAATGTATAAAAGGAAGTTTCTGTTTGAATTATCCTCATAAATACTTTCTTGAGTAGTACAGCCTGCAACACTTACAGGACCTTCAACTGTTAAATGAATGGTTTTTGTTGTCCCTTTTCGGTCTTTATGAACAACCGTTTTTGTAATTCGCTTTTTGGATTGCAATTCTCGTAATGGATAGAGTACAGATTCTGCACCATCTAAATCCTCTATCAATATTAATTTGTGTTGTAATTCGGTACGGTTGAAGTAATAAAAGGCATTAGCAGATAACACCGTTATTTCTACTTTTTCTTCTTGCGGAATGAGCTCGGCTACTTTACTTTGCAAATGCGTTTTACCAACTCCACTACTTCCTAAACTGATACAGTGTAATGGATTGTTGGTTTTTCTGCTTGTAAATATCAAGTACATTAATAAGCGATTGGTGTGTTCTCCGATTACGCCACTTTTACCAATAAGTTCATTCGTCTTTTCTAATAGGTTCTTACTTTTTAAAAATTTGATAGCTTCTTTTTCTTCCGAAGTTGTTAAACTTTTGATGTATGGTTTTTGAAGTTCTTGCTGTTTTTCTGTTAGTAAAAATCTATAATTTTCTAACTCTCGAGTTAATTCTTGTAATGTTTTACGGATAACACTTGTACCAATTTCTATACGTTCTGCACATTTACGCACTAACTTTTCTAGCTGATTATCATTATACAAATCAATACTCTGACGTAATATATTTAATACAGCTTTGGTTTTGGTTAGCTTTTCAATACTCAAAGTCACTCGTAAACTCTCCAACTTATTTAATTGTAAACCTCCTAAAATATGTAATTCTAGGTCTTTGGTTTTGTATTCGTAGTTGTTGGGATTGGAAGTGTTGAGAGTGCTCATAAAAAACTTTTTTAACCTTTTACGGTCAAAATTAATCTTATAGATTTAATTTAACAACTTTTATTATGATTTTTTTAGTCGCTAAAGGGTTGTATATTTGCAATAAACACGCATTTTACGTGTATTTATAACCGTTTAAGTCTAAAACATATGTTGACATTTGGTAAGCGTATTGCATTTTTAAGAAAAGAACTTGGACTATCTCAAACCGAATTAGCTAAAAAATTAGATACTTCGGTGAGTGTAGTATCTCGGTATGAACTTGATAAAATGACACCTTCTGTAGATACTGCTAAAAAATTAGCACAGTTATTAAATACCTCTGTGGGATATTTATTGGGTGAAAATGAAAATGCTGAACTTTTTAAAAATCCTGAGATACTTAAAAGATTTAAAGATATTTCCGAATTTAACCTTGAAGATAAAAAGTACATCTTTTATACGCTCGATGCACTTATTAAAAATGTAAAACTTAAATCTATTGCTTAGTTATGAAAGAAATCACTTTAAAAATACCTGATAGCAATTTTCCATTTTTTATGGAACTTATTAACAAACTTGGTTTTGAAGTAACTCAAAAACAAGATTTTGTACTTACTCAAGAAATGAAAAATGTATTGGATGAACGCCTAGCAGAAGATAAAAGTACTTACAAGCCCGCTAAGGAATCTTTAAATAAAATTAGAGCTAAGTATGGCTTATAAATTATTTGCCTCTCCTCAAGTTGATATTGATCTTGAACAGGCTTATGAATACTACAGTAACGTTGCTCCTAAAACCATTCTAAAATTTGACCGTATTTTAAATGAATGTTACAATGCCTTAGAAATTAATCCTTTTTACCAAATACGTTACAAAAATGTTAGAGCTTTACCTTTTAAAAAACTGCCTTACATTATCTTTTTTACAGTAGACGAACCTAACAAAAGAGTAGATATTCTTTCGGTTTTTCAAACAGATCAAAATCCTGATAAATACCCATCTTAAAACAACAAAAAGCTACCTAATTTACACTAGATAGCTTTTGTTTTATATACTGCATAGCTGCGAAGTCTAAGACGTTCGCAGAGCAAATCCATTTTCATTTATTCACTCTTCGGAGAGCTGGAGCTGGGTACAAACTCTATACTATCTAAAGCAAACTGAGGAATATTAATACTCTTATTTAGATCTTTAAAATATTTTTTATTTGTATACAGAAAAATGAATTCTATCGAATATTTCATATTTAACCATTGATTTAAAATTGTTTTATTCTTTTCAAGATAACTAATATCATTAAATATACATATTTTACATTT
>CAZJGP010000083.1:0-4424 GCA_964545595.1 uncultured Flavobacteriaceae bacterium
TTAATGGCTGAATTTAAAAAACAACAACACCGTTTTGAAATTGATGCCTGTGAATTTAAATACAACGACCAATCTTTTTTTATAGGAGATTCAGAGGAAAAAGTACTGTCTATTTTTGGAAAACCTGATGGTGGTATTAGAGAAACATTTGATAAAGAAAGTATATTCTATACTTACAAATTATTAAAAGTTGTAATTGTTTTTTCTGTAAAAGAAAGAACAATTACAACTTTTTGTTTAAGAATGAGTGACCATAGAGGACATAAAGATACCTTTTATGATATAATGTTATTTAGAGATATTCCCTATCATTTGGACATGGCTTTAAATGAATTTATGGAACTATCCGATTTGAATCATGATAAATTAAAACATAGTTCTTCAGATTTTTATATAAGTCAAAAATGTGTTCCTAGTAAAGAAGAGTGTATTTATACATCAATAGATTCAAAACCTAATTTTAATAATACAACCATTGGAGCAGGGCACATGACGGTTACTGAAATTGGAGAATTTAACCCCGAAGTAACAGGGGAAATACATGAGTTTTCTATAACAAAACAAACATTAGATTAATTTAAAGAATTGTAATTATGGCAGGAAAACCTATAGCAACCGTTGGTAGTATGCATGTTTGCCCCATGTGTACAGGTATTGTACCTCATGTGGGTGGGCCCATTGCAGGCCCAGGCGCCCCTAATGTATTGGTAAATAACAAACCTGTGGCTCTTATGGGCGATATGTGTATTTGCGTAGGCCCGCCCGATGTAGTAGCACAAGGTAACCCATTGGTTAAAGTAAATGGGGTACCTGTTGTTTGCGTGGGCGATTTAACTGCTCATGGTGGCGTTATTATGGCTGGCGAAGCTACTGTTACAGTAAGCACGGCTGTAGCTACTCCTTCTGAAATTATGCCTAGAGAAAAAATACCTTTCCCTACCATAAATTTTGTAAATAAAGCTATTGCTTCCTTAGCAGGTAACTCTTTAACCGAGGCAGAAACAAATATAGAAACCTTAGCTAATTTAGCACAAGAAACCCCTGTTCCCGATGATAGTGAGGTTACGTTAGAAACTACTTTTCCGCAAGACCAATTGCAGTACTTGGCGCAACACGAAACTTTACATCAGTTTTTAGAAAATTTTATAACCATTTTTGGGCAAGATGTTCCTTGCCTTGCCTACGAGCAGTTGTACCATGATGCTAAAGAAAATGCAGCAATATTAGCGCCAACATTAATAGTAAAACAATCCATACCCTATGGTGGTAAAGCTTTGTTTTACCATAATAAACGAGAAGATATACAAGAAATTTGGGTAGGCGAAAATTTTGTACGCCAAGCTGCAGAAGATAACAATACCCGTGGCGAATTATTAGCAGCCTTGGTAGAAGAGTTTGGGCATTGGGTAGACTATTTGCTACGAAATCACTATGCCGAAACAGAACGCCCCGATGCGTTCAGAGATGAAGGTGCCTATTTTTCGTACCGAATGCTAGAGCTAAATAAAATAGACCAAAAAGACCAACTTTTTGCTCATGCTACTATTGATGGTACGGCACATGATTTATTATGGGATTACGAACCTTACCATAACGGTATTAAACACTTTGTAAACCAAGACCGCTGGAATAATGACGATCATTTTGGCCCTTTTGAGTTTTATAAAGCAGGTTTTTTAGATGTAGATAAACATGGCGAATACGCACATGGTAATATTGAACGTATTGGATTATCTAATGCTTTAAAAAAAAGCGGTTTAGATATTTTCTTGAATTTAATAGATAAAAAAAAATCACAAAAAGAAGCAAGAAAAATAAACAATTACCTCTTAAAAATATATTTTGGTAATTGGAAACGTGATTTTTCGCAAGGGTTAGACCCGTTTTTTACCCGTTTAGTATCTAATACATTAAAAGCTTTTGCACACCAAAGTACCTTAGATGACCCTAAAACCTATGTAGATGTTTTAAAGCGTTTTGGTTTTAACGCCTTAAAAACAAATACGGTAACCACAGATGAACAGGTTAATTATAAATTTAATTTACTAGGTATAAACGTTGTCGATATTACGTTTAAACCAGTTGATGTAGCCGTAAAAATGATCAGTACATTTTTAGAAATGCTAGCCGTAAAAGAGTTTGTGTATAACCCTAAAAAAGTAGCTGCTAAGGCACAAAACAAGAAAGTAGAAGACCTTAACTACGCAGCATATTTAAAAGAGTTACGCGAAAACTTTACACCTATTGATAAGGAACATATGGGCGTGTATATTCCTGCTGAACATATTGATAACCCTAAAGTAGCGGGAGTACCTATGGATTCTTATGATGAAAATGGGAATGCCTATGAAAAACCAAATGACGATATTACTATTTTAAAAGACTTTATGGGGTCCGATACCCAAACTACGCCAGGTTTGCATGATATTAATATGGAGTTTGGTATGAAAAACTATATTCGTAATAAAGGCACAGGTTTAGGGCATCCTGCACCTGTAAATGGCGATAATAGATACTTGTATTCTCATACTTATATTTTAGATAAGTTAAAAAAAGCGTGTAAAGCAGGAGGGCATAGTAAGCAATCTTGCCAAGAAGATTTAGGAGCAGCACTACACACTTTAGAAGATTATTTTGCGCATAGTAATTATGCTGAAATTGCTTTAATAAAAGAAGATCGCCTAAGTGTTTTTCCTTGGGTAAGTAAAGTAACTTTTAGTGAGGCTGATCAAAAAAAGGGTAAAGTAGGTCTTGATTATTTAAAATACCTTAAAGACCCTGTGTATAAAGAACATGTACGTAAAAACCCTGAAAAGTATGATGTAGTACATTTTGAAAGCACTATAAATATTGATAATACTAACCGTTTAGCAGCTCAAATACCTATAGTTACCGGTACCTTTGAATTATTAGATACGGCTGCTAGTTTATTGCCTATAGTATCGCATGCGTTTGACTATGATAAAGTTATAAAAAAACGTACAGAAAAAAGAGCCGACAAGAAAAAACAAAAAGAAGAAAAAGGTTCCTTTTATTTTGCAGATAAAATAGGGCAACGCACATTTCCTGAAATTCTAGTTTTAGAACTACTAAGAGATATGACTAATGCCGATAGTGAAAATTTTGATACTGCAATAGCAGCAGACACAGAAGATGAAAAAAGAGATAGTTCTATTGTAAAAGAGTTTATAGCTTTATTACAAATGAAAGACACCTTTTTTGAACATTTGGATGATGCTAGCAAACAGGCTAAAGAAGCATATGAAGACTTACCAGACGAAATAAAAAGTGCTTTTGAATGGTTACGCAAAGCTTCAAGACCAAGTAGAGAGTGGTTACAAGAACAAATAGATGAAAAAATAGATGCTGTTATGCAGCCTTATTATAAAACGCTCTATAATATTTGTATAGTAACGGCAGCAAACCTTAATGACGCTCAAGTATTGTTGCAATCAAATATAGACCTATTGCAAAAAGAAGCTGATGATGAAACTTGGAATTTAAATATAGGAATGAACCCTACCCATACTCAGGTAGCTAAAGATGATCCACACCACCCAATGCATAGCCTTTCTGCTTTATTGGCAGTAGATGCTGTAGAAAAAGTAGGAACAGCGGTGTTTAATGTATGGAACAATGGCGGAAGTTATAAAGAAGTAGAAAAGGTTTTAAATGGTATTTTAATGCACCCAGCACAAACAAAATGGCAAACCCCTATTGTGCAAGAATGGCTTGTTGGAAGCTCTAAACAAAAAACACATACCAAAAGTATTATTCCAAATCAAGTTAAAGCGTTTGGACGTAAATTTCAATTAAAAATACCAAGTGTAACTGAAGTTGATAATGCTAAATTAGTATGCCATGCTAGTACACCTTCGGTTGTTATAGACCGATTATTACACACAAATAAACATATAGAACCTTTGTTAGAAGAATTAGAAAAGGTGGCTAATAAACCAGAGTTTCTAAAAATAGAAAATACAGTTAAAAAAGAATTTGTAGAAGCTGTTGATAATGCAAATATTGAAGAGGAGGTTAAAAAAACATTACATCATGTTGAAAATTTTGAACCTTTAGCGGATTCTTTAAAAAAGATACGATTAGGTTTAAATCCTGATCATGATAACTATAGTTTATCTAAAGAATGGCATGAACAATTTCCTGGTCCTTTATATTGCAGAATACCCGATACAGTTTTTTCATATAAAATACAAAGTGGCGATAGTTTATCTGAAATAGCAAAAAGAGGAAATACTACGGTAGAAGATTTATTAGAATTAAATCCTCAATTAGACCCTGTTAAAAAATGGGTTTTTACAGGAACATCTATTACCACACCTTATCCTGTAGCTCCAAAATTGCAACCATTATCTGAAATTGATAACCCTATACTTATAGACAGTAATAAATTTTGATCTTATATT
>CAZJGP010000084.1:0-2977 GCA_964545595.1 uncultured Flavobacteriaceae bacterium
AGCTACTGGATAATTATGCTTACTATCTGTGGTTACTTTAAATTTACGTGTTCTTTGTGCATATAAACCTAAAGCTCTCATGATTCTAGCTACTTTAGGGATACTAACATAGTAACCAAACTCCTCTAAAGCAGTTTTTATTCGTGGTGCCTCATAACTTTCAAAAGTACCTTTAAAAATATGTTGTATCAAAACGCTTAGTTTTTTATTAAAAAACCAGCGTTTAGAAATAACTACTTTCAACCACAAATAATAACCACTAGTGCTTACTTCAAATATTTTACACATCTAGAAAGTGGACTTATAGAAATTATAAAGTATGGTAGTAAAATATTTACTGAGCCAGATTTAAAAAACAGAAAAAAACAAACAGACACAGCCAATATTTATATAAAGGCTCTAAATACAATCCTTATGGCTATGGAAGGAAAACGAGTTTTTGACTCACCTCAACAAACAAAAGAATCAACTTTTTCGGGGAAACTATTAAGTAATTATAAAGAATGGGAATACGATCCTAAAAATTCTGATTGGATAAACATTTCTACTGGTGAATACTTAAGTGGGTACACTATTCCATAGCATCTACAAGCATTAATTGAGAATAATATAAACATTACGATAAATTAGTTTGAGTCTTGTTTTTTAAAACTATCATTAAAATTAATACATCAAATAATGTTACTTTAATTAATATTAGAATTTTATTTAATATTCTAATATTCTTTTTGTAAAATAATAATGTATATCTAAATCTATAGGATTTGGTTTTATTAACATACATAATCTAGATTCACCATATCTTTTACCTAATTCATCTTTCATTACAAAGTAAGTTACACTCCCTATTGATATTTCTATACCATCAGAAAAGAAATCAGAATTAAAATTAATAAAACCCTTTTTGTAATTATCTACGTTAAATATTTTCTCAAATAAATCTTTAGGTTTTTTAAATTTTGTTCTTTTTATAACAATACCTTCTTCGTTTGATAAATATATTTCTTCATAAGAATCAATATTTTCAACTAACACTAAAAAATATTTTTCAGACACTGAAAATATAATATGTTTTTTATTTGTAGCCTTATCACTTAAATAGTTACTGATTATACTTTCTGCATTATTACGACTATTTAAATCTTCTTCTTCTAATTCTTGCCCAAGAATTGAAAATAAATTAAACAACAAAAACAGGCTAACTAATAGTTTTTTTATATTCATAATTATTTTAATTCATAAATTAATGGAAGTGACTCAGGGTTTTCAACTTTACCTCCTCCATGATTAACACCTGTTCTATATTCTTTAATACCTAACACTCTTCTTGTTAAATTTTCTAATTTAATAGCATTTTGCGCACTTATTTTACCAGATAATTTCAAACCAATAGGAATACCGTGACCAAACACCTCATGAAATATATCTAATTCTATTCGATTTCCTGAATAAGATATACCTGCACCAATTAGAATTAAACTACAAGACCCACCTTCAGTAGCTAATGTTATACCAGACTCACCTAGTTTTTTAACAGCTGAGCCTTTTCTTGTTTCAGGCATTGGAACATCAGCATCATAAACTTTTCTAAAAGAATCATTTATAGCTTTAGTACCTTTTGAAGATAACTCATAATCAGTCTCTATGAATTCAGTGTAAAATTGTTTTTTAGAATTAATTACATAAATTACTATTTTAGCTAATGCTAAATCATCGTTTTTAAGATCTTTAATTGCATTTTTAGCATCTTCAATTTTTATTTTAGAAAATGATTTTTTATACCTCTTATTATTAAAAGTCTAAGTTTATCAAATTTAACGTCTTTAAAAACAGTATTAATTGCTGTATGTATTTTTTTAGCATCAGATTTGTAACGCCCCTGTAGAAGACCTTGTTCTATTTTATCTCCTTTAGCAAGTTTTATAGTTAAAGTATTTCCTTTACCTGAACCAAAACTAGCTACTATTGTATTTTCTGATTCTTCCATATTAATCTTGTACTATTGTTTCTAATTGGATTCTTGTTTCTAAACCTCCAATAACTATACCTTTTATTAAATCATTTTCTGCTGTTTTATCATCGTATTTATAATTTAGCTTATTATCATTTAGATTTAAGTCAATAGTATCACCGTCTGCATTTTCTGTTAAAACAACTAAAGTATAATGTTCATCAACTTCTAAACTAGTTTGTGGTATTTCATTGCCTTGACTATCCTCAAAACGGAAACCTAAAAATTGTGGTTCTACTTCCTCAATAACCGTAGCCTCTCCATCATTAGTAGGTAAAGAACTTCATTCCTCTACATGTGCTGCTGTGCTCCAACTAGCCTTAATAGCCCCTGATTTCATGAATAATTCAAATGAAATGGGCTCATTACTAGTTGACGAGTAGCGCGTATAAAGCTCCAATAAAAAAGTATCATGGCACTTAAGTATTCTAGTCCTACCCATGCCATCAACACCATGAGATATGTGAACTTCAATATACTTTTTCATGTAATTTTCCATAGCCCACTCTTCAAAGTATTCTTGACGAATAGCCTCTATAATACAGGTAAGCCCTGTTTGACGCGTTTTGCTGGAAGAAAAACCATTACTATTAGCCCCCATTCTTAAAACCATACTCAAATGTTTTTAAATTATAGAATTCTCCATCTACTAACAATCTAGCTTTAATAGCCATAAAAGAATATTTTACACTTTACTTATAAGTATTACTAAATTATGAATTCTTTATAGACTAATAATCATACTTAAGTATGATTATATAGTTAATTTCATTAAAATTAATATATTAGATTATGTAAAACTATTAAGCTTACAAAAAAGGAAATAAATGATCGGCAGAAAGATATTCTTTATTGTATTGATCATTTCTGAATTGTTCGGGTGTTTGATGTGTTATTTTTTTAAACAAACGAATAAAGTATGAACTGTCGCTAAAATTTAACTCTTCTGAAATAGCTGATATTGAT
>CAZJGP010000085.1:0-26146 GCA_964545595.1 uncultured Flavobacteriaceae bacterium
TATGTATTTAGTTTGACTCATGTAACTAATGTTTTTTTTCAGTAAAATAATAAAGTGCAAAAATACAAATAAGAATATAATTTACCCCAAATTTAAAGGCAAAAGACCATCGTTTTTTTCAACTTACTCCATACTATCTTAAGCTATCAACTTTATAAATAGTTCTAATGCTTACTATTTACAAACATCTATTAAAACACAGTATCAACGTTTAGTTAAAACAAAAAAAATCTCGCAATATGCGAGATTTTTTTGTTTTGTACTATACTGATAACTTATTCTTCTTCCGAAGCATCTGCTACTAAAGCTTCTTCTTGTAAATCATTTAATAAATCTGATTTTTGTAGTAAGTTATACCACTGTGCTATTTTCTTAATATCACCAGCATAAACTCTATCCTCATCATATTCAGGAAGAACTTCTCTTAAAAAGTTTTCTAATTCTTTTTTAGAAGCCTTATGACTTATTGTTTGTTCTCCGTTTTCTTTATCTTTAATAGATTGAAAAACATTTTTCAACGGAACTTCTTCTCCGTACGTGTATATTGAAATTTCATTTAACACACTTACGTTATTACGCATGCTAATTGATTGTTTTTTTCCATCAATTAATGATGTTACCACAAAACCTCCTCTTGTTTGTGATACTAATTCATAAAGTCCTGGTTTACCAGAAATGGCGATGATTTTTTCTAAACCCATAATTTGATTTTGTTCAGAGCAAATATAAAAAAATTATTTACCTACCCTTTTTTATTAACGGAAAACGCATTCTATAATCACTAAATACTTTTCCTTTTGCTATATTCATTAGTTTACCTTTCAGTAAACGCTTTTTTAAACTTGATAATTTATCCGTAAAAAGAACTCCTTCAATATGATCATACTCATGCTGAATTACTCTTGCTACTAACCCTGAATACGTTTCCGTATGTTCTTTAAAGTTTTCATCAAAATATTGAATTTTGATTGTTTCCTTACGAAAAACATCTTCTCGTACATCTGGAATACTTAAGCAACCTTCATTAAAAGCCCACTCTTCTCCTGTTTCTTCTAAAATAGTCGGATTAATAAATAATTTCTTAAAACCTTTTAATTCTTCTTGCTCTTCGGCAGAAAGATCTTCGTCTCCTGCAAATGGCGAAGCATCTACAACAAACATTCTAATAGCTCTACCTACTTGCGGAGCAGCTAAACCAACACCATGAGCATTATACATAGTCTCCCACATATTTTCAATAAACTCAGTTAATTTAGGATAATCAGCATCAATTGGCTTTCCTACTTTTTTTAACACGGGATCTCCGTAAGCTACAACAGGTAATATCATTTTAAGCTATTTTTTAACTTTGGCAAAATTAGGATAAACAGAACTATTTTTAACGATAATTTAAAAAATCCTGTAAAATTAATGTAGCACTAATTTGATCTACTAATGCTTTGTTTTGGCGCTTCTTTTTCGAAATACCTGATTTTATCATAGTATCAAAGGCCATTTTAGAAGTAAAACGCTCATCAATTCTATGTATTTCCTTTTCAGGAAAAGCTAATCTTAGTTTTTCAATAAAAACTTTTATTTCCGATTCTATATCCGAAGCTTCTCCGTGTAAACGTTTTGGCTCCCCTATTACAAAGGATTCAATTTTATTAAGCTGCGAATATTCTTTTAAAAACGGAATTAACTCTTTGGTAGAAACTGTAGTTACACCACTTGCAATAATTTGCATATCATCAGTCGCTGCAATACCTGTTCTTTTCCCTCCGTAATCAATTGCTACTATTTGTGGCATCTTAAATATAATTTAGTACAAAAATACTGCTATTCTAAACATTGAGTAGGTTATTGTATTTTTTCTGCGAAAGCGAAACAAATACAGAAAGCTTTAAACATATTAATGATAACTTATATATTTGCAAAAAAATATTTACATGCAAGAATTACAACAAATAATAGAAAAAGCCTGGGATAACCGTGAGTTATTAAAAGAAACTGCTACGCAAGATGCAATTAGAAAAGTTATCAACTTATTAGATGTTGGTGAGTTACGTGTTGCTGAACCAACTGCTGATGGTTGGCAAGTTAACGAATGGATAAAGAAAGGTGTAGTACTTTATTTCCCTATTCAGAAAATGGAAACTTTAGAAGCTGGTGTTTTTGAATACCACGATAAAATGCCATTGAAAACAGATTACGAAGCTAAAGGTGTTCGTGTAGTTCCTGGTGCTTCTGCTCGTCAAGGTTCTTACCTTTCTGCTGGTACTATTTTAATGCCTAGTTATGTAAACATTGGTGCTTACGTAGATGAAGGTACTATGGTAGATACTTGGGCTACTGTTGGTAGTTGTGCACAAATTGGTAAAAACGTTCACTTAAGTGGTGGTGTTGGTATTGGTGGTGTATTAGAGCCATTACAAGCTTCTCCAGTTATCATTGAAGATGGTGCTTTTTTAGGTTCTCGTTGTATCGTTGTTGAAGGTGTTAGAGTTGGTAAAGAAGCTGTTTTAGGTGCTAATGTTGTATTGACAATGAGTACTAAAATTATCGATGTTACTGGTGACACTCCTGTTGAAACAAAAGGTGCTGTTCCTGCTCGTTCTGTTGTAATTCCTGGTAGCTACACTAAAAAATTCCCTGCTGGAGAATACCAAGTTCCTTGTGCTTTAATTATTGGTAAGCGTAAAGAAAGTACAAACAAGAAGACATCTTTAAATGATGCTTTACGTGAGTACGATGTAGCAGTATAATTCTACTGAATATATCACATAAAAAAAGCCTCATTTTCTAATTAGAAAACGAGGCTTTTTTTATTTCTATTTTTTTTATTTTATAACTAAAAGCACTAGATAAAATATTCCAATATCATTCTCAAACGTTTTCTTAAATATTTGTAAAGAAAAAACGCACACATAAACCAATTTATATTTTTCATTAACGTAAATTATGCAATATTTCTTTTAAAGCAATGAAATAGAGGAACATAAAAACACAATATTTTACTCAAAAAAAAACTCACAAAAACACAAGAACTCATGGTAAAACTTTACTATTTATTTTTTCTTTTAAATCTATTAATATTCTCTTTTTCAGGATTTTCTCAAGAGGAGTGCAGTATTAACCTCAACACAATAACTACGTCAGGTATTACTAAACAAGGATTAGCTAATGGGCTTTATAATGAAAATGACTTAAGCTATACCTTTACAGGGAATGGATGGAATGCATTTAAAACACCTATTCAAATTGATAGCACAGATATTTTAACCTTTGATTTTAAATCTACAGATGAAGGAGAAGAGCACGGTATTGGATTCTCTAACAGTCTTATAGATAGAGACCTAAACAATCAACGATATCGTTTGTACGGTACTCAAAACACAGTTAACACTTCTAATCAAAACTTCACTTACACAGGTAATGGAGAATGGCAAACATTTATAATCCCTGTAGGTACTTATATTAATGGCAATTTTGATTACATTGTTTTCATAAACGATAATGATTCTTCTCCTACAACAGGAAACAGCTCTTATCGCAATGTAAAAATCTTAAATTCTTTAGGAGAATGTAAAAGTGTAGATTATTTATTCAATTTTGCTACTGAAGAAACCAATACACCTAGTCCCTTTATCGAAGATATAGGTGCCGCATATGGCACAAATGGATCTTATGGGTGGTTACTAGAATCTACTAACACTGCTATAGATGCTTTTTCTGAAGCTAGAAGCATTAGTACATTTGACAATGATCAAATAAGAGAGAGTTATATTTCATTTAATAGAGAAAGTGACAATACTTCATTAATATGGGAGGCCCAAGTGCCTGAAGGCACATACAGAGTTATTATTACCTCTGGAGAACCTGTTGCTGGTTCAACTAACGACACACGCCATTTAATAAGAGTTGAAGGTATTACAGCCATCGATTACAGTCCTAATTCAAATGCTGGTACCCGAACAACCGTTGTAGAAGTAACAGTTACGGACGGACGATTAACTATTGATGGTAGCAATGGTGTTAACGCTAAAATAAACGCTATAGCAATTCAATCATCAAACGAACTACTTCATCCTGCAGTAATAGGATCAACACCTTTAGACGGCGCTACTAATGTATCGCCTAGCACAACCATTTCTGCAAACTTTTTATCTTTACCTAATGTAAACGAAGCTGGTTTATCTAGCTTAGACAATACTACTATAAACAATGACACTGTTAAGTTATTTGAAAATGACGCCACGGAAAGCATTGATATTGCTGTAAATGGAACTGGTGGTGGAGATGCCATTAATATAACTGTGACAGGTGGCTTAAAAGAAAATACTCAGTACACATATATTATTGAAGGTGTTCAAGATTTAGCCGGGGCAACTATTTTTCCATATTCAGCAAAATTTACAACTGGTACAGATATCAATGAAAATGCAGGGAATTTAAATGAAATAAGCTTTACTAATCAAGGAGAAGTTGCTAGTGGAATGTATTCGTCTTTATTAATTGGCCCTGATAATAAACTTTACGGAATAAGATTAAGTGGAGAAATTGATAGATGGACTATAAGTTCTGATGGTAGTTTAACTGATATAGAGACTATCAATGGATTAGTGGATGCTTACGGAGAACCCAGACTTGCGATAGGACTAGCTTTTGATCCAAATTCAACAGCTGATAATTTAATTGCTTACGTTTCTCATTCATCATTTTTATTTAATGATGGACCAGCTTACGATGGTAAAATATCTAGGTTATCGGGAGAGAATCTGGAACAAGAAGAATTAATATTAACGAATTTACCAAGATCGGTAAGAGATCATTTAACAAACAGTATTGTTTTTGATCCAAATGATTCAAATGTATTATATTTTAACCAAGGAAGTAATAGTGCAGGTGGAGATCCAGATCCTTCTTGGGGTAATCGTGCAGAAAGATTATTAACCGCAGCAACATTAAAACTTGACCTTAGTTTATTACCAAGCACTTTACCTTTAGATGTACAAACTTCTGAAGATATATCTGTTATCAATAACGCAAGTAATGATTCTGCCTTAATGAGTGATGGTACATATAATCCTTATTTTTCAGAAGCCCCTTTAACTATATACGCTAGTGGTATTAGAAATGCTTATGATTTAATTTGGCATAGTAATGGTCAACTGTACGTACCTACAAATGGAACAGCTGGAGGAAGCCAAAGTCCTGCCTCTATTGTTGGTTCCAGAAGACCAAACGGCGATGTTTATGATGGTCCTGAAATTCCTTTTGCTTTTAGGAATGACGTACAAAAAGATTTTCTTTTTAGAATTGATCCTAATTTACCCGTAGGTTATTTTGGTCATCCAAATCCATTACGTGGTGAATTTGTTTTAAATGAAGGATTTACAAGTACGTCTAGATACCCATCTTACGTATCTGCTGACTCAAACTACAGAGGTTTTGCTTATGATTTTGGACTTAACAGGTCACCAAATGGTGTTATTGAATACCAAACTGAAGGTGTATTAAAAGGAGCTTTAATTGTATGTAGATATAGTGGTGGTAGTGATCTTATTGCTTTGGTACCTGACGGTATTGATGGAGACATTAGCACAAATTCAATAGGTATTGAAGGATTTGATGGCTTCACAACACCTCTTGATTTAGTCGAGGATACAAATACAGGAAATATTTATGTTTCAGATTTAGAAGCTCAGCAAATCCACTTATTAACATTAGATATTAAAGTCCCTGAAAACGGTATCACTATTTCATTTAACGAGCTTGTAAATAATCAAGTAATAGCTGAAGACGAAGTTCTTGGTGTAACAATTAATGCTACTGATACTGATGGAGACATTGAAAATGTACAGCTATTTTTAAATAATGTTTTAGTTCGTACCGAAAGTCATGCGCCATATGAATGGGGAGCTGACAATACCAGTACAGTAGATCTTGTTTTAGAAGAGTTAACTACAGGAACCCATATTATAAAAGCTATAGCTAGCGATAATGAAGGAAACACTGAAGAGATAAGTATTTCTATTACAAAAGAAGGACCTATTTCACCTTTCACTTCTCCGGAGAACAATGACATTTTTATACATGGTGACCCCATAGATGTATTTTTAGATGCAAATCTAGAAGATCCTAATATCGATAATATTCAATTATACGCTGGTAATAGATTATTAGGTCAAGAAAACTTTGCTCCTTATGATTGGTTAAGTACATCATACCCTAATTTATCAAATATAAGAGTAGGTACTCATTCTTTAAGAGCTGTTTTTACATATGATGATGGAACTGTAGATGAAAAAAGCATTAACATCACTATTATTCCTGATCCTAATACTGAAAACACTGTAGAAGGTACCAACATCTTTGTTGAAAACCTTAGAAAAATACCTGATACTGATATATCATTCCCATATGATGACAGAATCGTTTTTCAAAGATCTGCAGTAGTAACTAGTGAATATCACTATAGTGAATTTAGTTCAATTCGTATTAATAATACAGGTGATACTGATTTAACCGTTTCTAGTATTGATATATCTAATGACGATTTTGAATTAGTGGATATAAATGATGGCCTTGAATTTTCAC
Organism: uncultured Flavobacteriaceae bacterium; assembly: GCA_964545595.1. GTDB lineage: Bacteria > Bacteroidota > Bacteroidia > Flavobacteriales > Flavobacteriaceae > Aquimarina. The sequence goes on from CAZJGP010000085.1 coordinate 6,580, forward strand.
TATCTCCAAGTGAATCTAAAGATGTTTTAATTCATTTTGTTGCTAACGAAGGTGATAATGGTCTACGAGAAGCAGAATTATTTGTAAACTCTGATGATCCAACTCAGCCTCAAATATCAATCACTTTAGCAGGAGGGTTTCATGAAAATATTTTTGGTGCTAACGAATTAAGTCCTTTAGAAGTGATGCAAATATTTGGTTTTGATACACAAATATATGGTGGTACTTCAAATTTTATAACCAGTTCTAGATATCCTACAGAAGAATCAGTTGCCTCAGGTGAGCAAGGAGATTTAGTATTATCAAGATTATGGGAACAAGCTAATCCCGACGAACCAATTAATGCTTTTTTCCTTAATGTATTTAAAGGAGAAGGTGCTACTGCCGCATTCTTTATAACCGAAGATGAAAGTCAAATAAATAGAATACGTGTTGGCGGTGAATGGGTGCAGTCTTTATACCCAAGAACTAGAGGTGGAGATAACTTAACAGGATCTATTGCTTCTGCCTCAGAAGATATTGATGGTCAATTTGCTATTAGCTTGAATACCACATCAAGATCTACATTAGGTTTCGGAGAAGATGCTACTACAGGAGACCCTAGTTTTTTACCTGTTAGAGCATACCAGGTATACGAACAAAATGGTACCATAAGACCTAATGCATATTATATTATTTATGATTTTTCTGCACATGTTTTATGTGAAGACCGTAGTTGCGACTATAATGACTTAGGGCTTTACGTAACTAATATCAAACCTTCAGAAGAAATAATTATAGAAGAACCTATCGTTATAGATGATGATATAATATTATCTGTTTCAGGGTTTAATATTAATAATACATCGCAGACAATTGACCAAAGCAATGATTTTATTTTGTATCCTAACCCAAATAATAGCGATAAAATATTTGCCAACCTAAATCAATATACTATTGATAGCGAAATAAAAGTTAGCATTTTTAATTTGGTAGGTGTAACCTTATCAACAGAAAACATATATCTTAAAGAAGAAACAATAAGCTTTAATATTAGCAATCTTAGCAGTGGGGCTTATATATTTTCTATAGAAGATGATAAAGGAAAAATAAGTACTAAGCTTTTTGAAAAATATTAAAACAAAAAGTTAAATAAAAAAAGCCTCGTTTTCTAATTAAAAAACGAGGCTTTTTTTATGCTTTATTAGAAGATTATTTTTTACCTCCTCCAAACATTTTATGAATAACCCAAGCTGGACCAATCATCAAGTATTGTATATCCTTTTGAAAAGAAGGTTTTTTACCTTCTATATTATGTCCATAAAATTGTCCAATCCAAGCTGCCACAAAAATAACTAAACTTGCGATCAATAAAGACACTACCTATCCTAAATAATATACCCCAATTAAGCAAGCAAACGTAAAAAGAATTACTTGAAAAGCTACTTTTAAGATAGTCTTAGATAAAAAATAGAAATCAAAATTAAGGCTACAAAAGCCCAATTTTCGATAATTGGAAAATTTCCAGGAATAATAGATGCTAATATTCCACTTGGAATAGACATTAACAAACCTACTACAGAAAAGTAAATAGCTGGCACACAAATAAAGTGAATAGAAATGTTTGTTTCATTTTGATGACTTACTGCGTATTCATCAAACCAAGTTTACATTGATTTCATAATATTAAAATTTAAATTATCGACAAAAGCAATATATTAAATCAATTTCAGCTTATTCCCATTCGAAAGCTGTATTAGTCACAACACTTTGTGTATCTGAAGAATCACTAAACGTTAATGAAGTAGGAAACCCTTCTTCATCAAAAGTATAATCATATGAAGAAGTACTTATTTCTGAAATTTCATTAACATCCGAAATACTAAACTCTACATTATTCACATAATAAACAGAAGAATTCCCTATAAAATTACTTATAAAAAGACCTAAATTATCTGATGCATTTCTTGTATATCTATTTTCAAAAACCGAAGCATTTCTGTTTTTAAAATCCGTATACTGAATAGTTACATCGTAAGTATTAAAACTAGAATTCGATTTAGTTTCTTGTCCAACAACCTCTCATGTTTTCTTCATAAAGAAAATCTAAATTATTCACATAATCATCATTCAATGAAAAAGTCTCTATTCTACTCAAATTACCAAAATCATTTAAATAGTATTCAGTAACATAACGATTTATATAATCTTCAATATTTTCAACCTCAGACTCTGGTATTTGTCTTAAAATTTCATCGTATTCAGTTACTGTTTTTATTATTTTGTTTTCTTCATAAACAAAAACACTTTCCCTTCTCACAAAACCATCACGCAAATCTCCCCTGATAAACTATGAAGACTTATCTCCTCTTTTTCTAACCTTCCTTGTTCATCATATGCAAAGAACCTAATTAAAGCACTAGAAATCATCAACTCAAGTAAGTTCTCTGAATTATAACGTCTTTCCTGAACAAATCCACCCTCATTATCAACAATGGTTAGTAAATTTCCGTTAGAATCGTATTCTATTCTTTCATATGTATTTTCATCAACATTAATTATCCTAATTAATTGTCTTTCATTAATTACATTTTCTTCTATTATATCTACCTCATCAAGACCTTCTTCCATCATTGCTCTTTCAATAGGCTCAACACTATCTTCAGATGAACAACCAAAAATTGCAAATATTACTATATGTGATAAATAAATTTCTCATAAACATTTAAATTATATTATTCTTAATAACTAAAACTAGTACCTTCTCTACTATCTTTTAATTGGACACCTTTTTCTGCTAATTCATCACGTATCTTATCGCTAAGTGCAAAATCTTTATTTGCTCTTGCTTCTTTTCTTAGCTCTATTAATAATTCAATAACACCGTCTAATTTGTCAGTTGCATCATTACTAGATTCATTATTTAATTGCAACCCTAAAACATCAAATACAAATGCTTTTAATGTTTCTGAAAGCAAGCCTAAGTCAATTATTGAAACTTTAGCAGAACCTTCTTTAACTTGGTTAATAAACTTTACTGCCTCAAATAATTGCGCTATTAAAATAGGACTATTAAAATCGTCGTTCATTGCATCATAACAACGTTGTTCCCATGCCGAAACATCAAAACCTTCTGTCTGTTTTACAGCAACTAGACTTGATAGGTTTTGTACAGCTTCCATCAACTTATTAAAACCTTTTTCTGAAGCCTCTAAAGCTTCATTTGAAAAATCCATTATACTACGGTAATGCGCCTGTAACATAAAAAAGCGTACCACTGCTGGTTTAAATGCTTTTTTAAGAATATCATTTTCTCCTGTAAAAATTTCGGCTGGCAATAAAGTGTTACCAGTACTTTTTGACATTTTTTTCCCGTTAAGGGTTAACATATTTGCATGCATCCAATAACGTACAGGCGATTTTCCACAACAAGCTTCTCCTTGAGCTATTTCACTTTCGTGATGCGGAAACTTTAAATCCATTCCACCTCCGTGAATATCAAACTCTTCTCCTAAGTATTTTCTACTCATGGCTGTACACTCTAGGTGCCAGCCAGGAAAACCATCACTCCAAAGACTTGGCCAACGCATAATATGCTCCGGCTGTGCTTTTTTCCATAAAGCAAAATCTTGAGGATTTCTTTTTTCAGACTGACCTGCCAACTCTCTTGAGTTGTTAATCATATCTTCTAAATTACGCCCACTTAGCTTTCCGTAATCATTAGTCTTATTAAACTTAACAACATCAAAATACACCGATCCATTAACCTCGTAAGCAAAACCGTTATCCATGATAGTTTTAATAACTTCAATTTGCTCAACAATGTGTCCTGTTGCTGTAGGTTCTATATTAGGTGGTAAATTATTAAACTGATTTAATATTTTATGAAAATCCAACGTATAACGTTGTACCACCTCCATTGGTTCAATTTCTTCTAAACGTGCTTTTTTTGTAATCTTATCTTCTCCTTCATCTGCATCATTTTCTAAATGACCAGCATCGGTAATATTACGCACATATCTAATTTTATAACCTAAATGATTTAAGTACCTGTATATTAAATCGAATGAAATAAAAGTTCTACAATTACCTAAATGCACATTACTATATACCGTAGGCCCGCATACATACATACCTATTGCTCCTGGAACAATTGATTTAAAAGGCTCTTTTGAACCTGATAATGAATTATAAATTGATACTTGTTGTTTGTTATACAATGGTAATGATGTCATAAGACTTTTATTTGTCAAAAATTTCCATTCAAAAATACTAACATTTTAGTTTTAAAAAGCATATTGTTTTTACAATGTAGCGTTTAAATGGTCTTTATTTTTTATTAAAATGAAAAAACGCCATTACGAACTGAGTTCATAATGGCGTTATATATACTATAATTACTTTTTAAAAACTTAGTTTCTAGTTTAATGTAATCTAAAAATTCTCGTTTTACTGAATCTTCCTTAAACTTACCTCCAAATTCACTTGTTACCGTACTACTTTCTATATCTCTAATTCCTCTAGAATTAACACATAAATGTTTAGCATCTATAACACAAGCAACATCATCAGTACCTAAAGCATTTTGTAATTCTTGTACTATCTGCATAGTTAAACGTTCTTGTACTTGTGGTCGTTTTGCATAATAATCTACAATACGATTCATTTTAGACAAACCTACTACAGTACCATTAGATATATATGCTACATGAGCACGACCTACTATTGGTAATAAATGATGCTCACAAGTTGAATATAACACTATGTTTTTTTCAACTAGCATTTCTCCATATTTGTAATTATTATCAAAAACAGATGCTTTTGGTTTACTTTCAGGGTTTAAACCTCCAAAAATTTCTTTTACAAACATTTTAGCTACACGATTTGGAGTACCTTTAAGACTATCATCTTCTAGATCTAAACCTAAAGTTTCCATTATACGTGTTACATCTTCTTTTATTAGTGCAATTTTTTCATCGTTTGTTTTTTCAAACGCATCATTGCGCAAAGGAGTTTTAGCACTAGTGCTAATATGATTGTCTCCAATAAAATCCGTTGCTTCTGAATCCAGATTATCTTTCATTCGTAAGGTATTCATAAACCGATATAACTCGGATATTTTAAGGGCACAAATATACTACTTTAAAAAATGGTACTAAAATGTATTTTTATGCAATTTAAAACACTTAATCATTTTAAAAATTAACACCTAATGTAGCTGTTATCACATCTCTACTTTCCTCAATATTAGCTGCATTAGTAAACGCTCTGTTTTCAAAAGTGTTTTCTGTACTTGACAACTCAGAATGATTATAAGCTAAATCAAATTTCCACTTACCCCAATCATAACCAGTACCTAATGAAAACCCTGAAGAGTCTCCATCTAAATTTGAATCTTCAAAAGGCGTACTACTTCCGTTTAATCCACCTCTAAAACTCCAATTATTATTTCGTATTTCAGCTCCAATTTTATAGCTATGTACTCTTTTGTAAGTATCCTCAATTATATCATTAATTTCAGAAGCTCCTGAAAAACTACTACCATATTTTGTATTTGAAAAATCTTGAGTACTATATTCAAAACTTAACAAACCTTTATTTCCAAAAATATACGCCGCACTTGCTGCAAACTTACCAGGTGTTTGTAATGAATATAAATCTTGCTCAAATTCTACTTGCGGATCTACTAATTGAGAAAAAGCTACCTCATCTTCTGTTTCAATAAAATCGACCACTATAAACTGATCTACGGTTCTGTCTATCCCAAAAAATGTTGGCGTTTGATATACCAACCCCAGTCTTAAATTATCTTTAACCTTATAAATTAAACCAAAATCAGCTGAAAAACCTGCCCCAGTATTAACCTCTTCTACAATATAGTTGATATCAGCCACAGTATTTCGTTCAAAAAAATCAGTTTCTTTTCTTCTATTTAATGTATGTAAGTTTAAATTACCACCTAGATGTAACCCCGAGTTATACGCAACTCCTAAATTAAAACTCAATTTACCAGCTGAACCTGAAGATCTAACTCTAATATCTTGGTTAACATTATTTCCATTTATTACAGAAACAAAATCTGACACATCCTCTCCATCTGCAACAGGATCAATTAAACCCGATTGAAATCCTAAAAATGCTTGCTGACCAACTGTTCCGTAAATATTACCTATACTTATATATGCCCCTGCTAAACTCTCATTTTCAAAAACAGATAAATTTCCACTGCTTATTCCATTTGCTTGACCCACAAAAAAATCTCCTATAGTATTATTAGAGCTACCAATAATTGTAAATTCCGAATCAAAATCAGCCGTTTTATTATAATTAAATGCTAATGCAATTTTATTTATAGAAGAATGTGAATTATCACTTTTTAAAATTAACACTGCACCTACTTGATCAAAACCTACTTCAGATTCATCTGTTTCAGTAGTTGTTCCAAAGTAATTATTATCATATTCACTATTTCTTATTCCTAAAGTAACCGACCCAAAAGAATTAGTAAATACTGCCGAAGCCGCAGGGTTTTCAGAAACCGCTGTTAAATCACCCCCTAAGGCACCAAACGCACCACTAAGAGCATTATACCGTGCCGTACCACTTAATTGCCTATTAGCAAATAAAAAAGCATCGCTAGATGTTTGAGCACTTATTATATTACTCACCATTAAAAAACCAAGTGCCGAAATTATTATTTTTTTCATGTATAAACTTAAAATCACTAACGTCTTCTAGATGATGAACTTCTACTACTTCGAACTGAACCACTGCTTCTTGAAGAGCTTGAGCTTCTTGGAGAGAAGCTTCTATTACTTGATGAGCTTCTTCTTGAAGAGAAGTTTCCACTAGAAGATCTTGAAGACCTAGAACTTCTTACTGAAGAGTTTGATGATGAACCACTAGATGTTCTTGCGCTTCTTGCTGAAGAATTAGAAGCAGAAGAGTTTCTAGATGAAAACGTTCTTCTAGAATTAGAATTTGTAGCTCTAGGCGAAACTACTCTTCTATTTGACGACCTAGCAACTCTTGAATTAGAGTTTACAAACCTTGCATTTCTACGAGATGAAGCTCCTATTAATTGCCTTCTATTATTGTAGAACGAAGCCCTATTAAAGAATCCAAAGCTAAGAAAGCTGTTTCCATACCAAAAATTATTACCCCAAAAGTAATTATTATAGTACCCACCATAATAATATGGATTACCATAATAAAAATTAAAGAAAGGTCCTCCACCATAACCTCCGTACCCGTAACCGAATCTATTTCTAAACCCGCGATTCCAAAAAGGATAATAATTGTTGTAACCGTAATTAAAACCATTATTTACATAAACCTGGCTGTTTTGTTGAGAGTTATCTCCCCAACCTTGGTATTGCGAACCCCCATTATAATTTTCTTGATTATCGTCATAAGTCTGACTAGAGTAATTTTCTACATCAGTAAAAACATCACTATCAGCATAATCACTTTCATATTGCTCTAGTTTTTTAGCAAAATAACTTTCTTGCACTGGTGCCGAAGCTACATTATTACCAACCCTCCTTTGAGAGTTATTAGAACCATAAATTCCGTCATTACCATATGTGGAAGATTGATAAGAACCACAACTAATAATTAACAAAGAAGCTGCCACCCCAATAACCAAAGCGTTTATTTTTTTAAATGAATGTATTATTTGACGCATATCGCTATATTTTATTATTAATTGTTGAACAGTGTAAATTTAGTTAGTTTTGCACTAACATTATTTAAAATATTATAGCACAATAGTTGTGCCAAAAGATACAGTATGGGTAAAGGTTTAACAAAACGTAGCGAAGATTATTCTAAATGGTACAACGAACTTGTTGTAAAGGCTGATTTAGCAGAGAATTCGGCAGTAAGAGGTTGTATGGTTATTAAGCCATATGGTTATGCTATTTGGGAAAAAATGCAAGCTGAATTAGACAAAAAATTTAAAGAAACAGGGCATCAAAACGCATACTTTCCTTTATTTGTTCCTAAAAGTTTATTTGAAGCAGAAGAAAAAAATGCTGAAGGTTTTGCTAAAGAATGCGCTGTTGTTACACATTACAGATTAAAAACAGACCCTAATGACGCAACTAAATTAATTGCAGACCCTGATGCTAAATTGGAAGAAGAATTAATTGTAAGACCAACATCTGAAGCAATTATTTGGAACACCTATAAAGGATGGATACAATCGTACAGAGACCTACCAATACTAGTGAACCAATGGGCTAATGTTGTACGTTGGGAAATGCGTACTAGATTATTTTTACGTACTGCTGAATTTTTATGGCAAGAAGGTCACACTGCTCATGCAACAAAAAAAGAAGCTATTGCTGAGACTGCTCAAATGAATGAAATATATGCAAATTTTGTACAAAATTTCATGGCAATACCTGTAATACAAGGTCGTAAAAGTGAATCGGAACGTTTTGCTGGAGCTGATGACACCTATTGTATTGAAGCTTTAATGCAAGACGGTAAAGCATTACAAGCTGGTACATCTCACTTTTTAGGTCAAAATTTTGCAAAAGCATTCGATGTAAAATACACCAATAAAGAAGGAAAACAAGATCATGTTTGGGCTACATCATGGGGTGTTTCTACTCGTTTAATGGGAGCTTTAATAATGACTCATAGTGATGACCAAGGTTTAGTGCTACCACCTAATCTAGCACCAATACAAGTAGTAATTGTACCCATCTATAAAGGCGATGAACAACTAGAGCAAATATCTGAAGTAGCTAACAAAATTGTTAAAGATTTAAGAGCTGCAGGAGTTAGTGTTCAATTTGACAATAGAGATACACACAGACCTGGAGCAAAATTTGCACAATACGAATTACAAGGGGTTCCTTTACGAATAGCCATAGGACCTAAAGATTTAGCTAACAACCAAGTTGAATTAGCTCGTAGAGATAACTTAACAAAAACTACTGTTCCAAACGAAAACTTAAGTGAACACATAACAAAACTATTAGCTCAAATTCAAGAAGAACTATATAGTAAAGCTCTTAATTATAGAGATACCCATATTACAGAAGTGAATTCTTTCGAAGAGTTTAAAGATGTTTTAGAAAATAAAGGTGGATTTATTTCAGCACACTGGGATGGAACAATAGAAACTGAAGATAAAATTAAAGAGTTAACAAAAGCCACAATACGTTGCATACCTTTTGATGCAAAAGAAGAAGCTGGTAAATGTATCTATACAGGAGCAGATTCTAACAAACGAGTATTGTTTGCTAAAGCTTATTAAAAATATTTTTTTACCCAAACCCTTAATTTTAAAAAGATTAAGGGTTTTATTTTAAGAAAAAATAAAAAAAAATAAAATAGTTGCTTGTTAAACTTAAAAATAGTTGTAGTTTTGCATCCGCTAACAGCAAATATGGTCCGTTCGTCTATCGGTTAGGACGCCAGGTTTTCATCCTGGTAAGAGGGGTTCGATTCCCCTACGGACTACGAAATAAAATAAATAGTTTGCAAGAGTAGTTTTTTAGTATTACTTTTGCAGTCTTAAGAAAAACAAATGGTCCGTTCGTCTATCGGTTAGGACGCCAGGTTTTCATCCTGGTAAGAGGGGTTCGATTCCCCTACGGACTACAATTTTTGAAGAAATTAAAAGAAGAGAAAGAAAATGGCAAATCATAAATCTGCATTAAAAAGAATTAGAAGTAACGAAGCTAAAAGACTTAGAAATAAGTACCAGCACAAAACTACACGTAACGCTATTAAAAAATTACGTGAAGCTGGAAAAGAAGAAGCTTCTACATTACTTCCAACAGTAATTTCAATGCTAGATAAGTTAGCTAAAAACAACATTATTCACAAGAATAAAGCTGCTAACACGAAGTCTAAATTAACTAAGCACGTAGCTGCATTATAGTTTAAGATCTCTTCAAAATAACAAAGCCTTACTTTTTAAAGTAAGGCTTTTTTTTATGCTTTATACTCAAGCTTCAACTTTATTAAAACAATACTTTTCCAACTCTTTTATTTAGCAATACATTTTTCTTATTTTTATAACACAAATAAAGATCTTATGAAAACAGATAAAGTTATAGAGCACATAGTAACCTGGATGAAAGACTATGCCAATAAAGCAAATATAAAAGGTTTTGTTATTGGTGTTAGCGGAGGAATTGATAGCGGATTAACATCTACACTTTGTGCCAAAACAGGTTTAAAAACCATCTGTCTTGAAATGCCCATACACCAAGCTCCTAGCCATGTAAGCAGAGCTCAAGAACACATAAAACAATTAAAAGCTCGTTTTCCTAATGTAAGCGACGAGAGAGTTGATTTAACTCCTGTTTTTGAAACTATGAAAGATCAATTACCTAAAGAAGAATCAAGCGCTTTATTAGATCTCTCTTTAGCTAACACAAGAGCTAGATTAAGAATGAGTACACTATATTATTTTGCTGGTTTAAACAAATATCTTGTTGCTGGTACCGGAAACAAAGTAGAAGATTTTGGCGTTGGTTTTTATACTAAATACGGAGATGGCGGTGTTGATTTAAGCCCTATTGCTGATTTAATGAAAAGTGAAGTGTACGAATTAGCCAAAGCCTTAGAAGTTCCACAATCTATACAAGAAGCTGCACCTACCGATGGTCTTTTTGGAGACACCAGAAGTGATGAAGATCAAATTGGTGCTAGTTACGACGAACTTGAATGGGCTATGAATGAGACTGACAAAGGAGCAAAAGCAGATGATTTTACAGGCAGAAAAAGAGAAGTTTTTTCTATTTACACTAGGTTAAATACCGTAAATCAACATAAAATGAACCCTATTCCTGTATGTAAAATACCTCTTAACCTTAAATAGGTAACCATTTATCGAAAGTTATGATCAAAAAGTTTTACGAAGACTTTTACTAATTAATTTTACAAAAGTCTAATTCCCTAACTCGCGACATGAAAATATTAATAGCTGATCACCACCCAATTACATACAACGGAATAAAAGAAACTTTAAAAGCTATCAATACAAATATTGAAATTGCTCCAGCTGTAAGTTCAGGTGAATCACTACATAATACTGTCAAAAAGTTTGAACCTGATGTTTTAATTCTAGAACTAGACTTACCAAACATAAACGGAATACAGTCTATTAAAGAAATTAAAGCTGAATTCAAAGGCATTAAAGTTTTTGTATACAGCCATCAACCTGGAGAAATATACGCTTTAACAACTATCAAAGCTGGAGCTTCAGCTTACTTATGTAAAACTGCTCCTATTGAAGTTTTAAAATTTGCTCTTGAAAGAGTTTTCCGAGGAGGTATTTATTTAGATGAAAAATTAAACAAACAACTTAACGAAAGAGGATACAGAAGCGCTCAGCATAACACTTTCAAAAAATTATCATCTAGAGAGGTAGAGGTTTTAAACTTACTTTCTAATGGTAGCCGAAATAAAGATATAGCAAACAAATTAGAAATAAACGAAAAAACAGTTAGCACATACAAAACTCGTTTATTAAAGAAATTAAAAGTTAATAATATTGCCGATCTAATAAACCAATCGCGCATATTACACTTAACAGAATAACAATTAAACTACCCTATTTAATTTATCTGATATCACTCGTTTTAAAAATTGATACTCCATTACTTCTTGTAGAACTTCTGGAATATTAATTGTTGAATCGGGTGTTTTTTGTTGCACTGTTGTCATTAAATTTTCAATCTTAAGATCTACTAATTTTCTACGTAAATTTAAAATAACATCAGATACATATTGAGCAACTGTGCTTGTTTTCATTTTTACATAAATTTCATTACGTTCCCAGTCATGAAGAACATACTTTTCATCTTGCATTAAAATATTCGTAATTGCACTAGATAATTCAGGTGCTAATTTCTGTAAAAACACATCTATTTTAAATTGATTTTCAGAATTTAAAGCTTCTATTAATAGAGTATATACTTGCTGAAATTGAATATTAGCAAACTCAACTTCATCATCTTGTAGATCTAAATATATTTTTTCATAGACTTTAGCAGTGTGATTCTCCGAAACCATTTGCAATTCACCATCCTCATCTGTCTTGTAAACTAATTCTGAAAAAACCTCTTCTTCTTGACCATATAAAAGCAAAATTCCTATAATTGACTTCTCTAATTCAAAAAGCACATTAACCTTTTCTTCCTCTTCAGGAATATTTAGATGCACTTCCATAGGGGCCATATCTGGGTCTACCAATGGCATTTTTGCTTTACTAGAAGCTTTATTTTTTTGATTTTTAGAATTACTATCTGATAACTCTTGAGCCAAACTAGAGAACAATACCTGCTCTGAAATCTCCATAATAGCAGCACATTCTCCTATATAAACCTCACGCTTAATAGCATCTGGAATTTTAGCAATACTAGCTACCATATTCCTTATTAACTCCGCTTTTTTTATAGGGTCACTAGCCGCTTCTTTTTTAAGCAAACCAGCTTTAAAACTTATAAAATCTTGTTGATTCTCTTTTAAATAAGCTTCTAAACTTTCTTTAGTATGCTTCTTCGCAAAACTATCTGGATCTTCTCCATCAGGGAATGTACACACACGCACATTCATTCCTTGTTCTAATATTAAATCAATACCTCTAATAGCAGCACGCATACCCGCTGCATCACCATCAAAAAGGACTGTAATATTTTTTGATAAACGACTTACTAATCTAATTTGATCACTAGTCAGTGCTGTTCCTGAAGAGGAAACCACATTAGTTACTCCTGTTTGATAAAACTGAATAACATCTGTATACCCTTCAACTAAATAACAATTATCTTCTTTTGCTATAGATTGTTTAGCATGATAAATTCCGTAAAGAACTTTACTTTTATGATAAATATCACTCTCTGGTGAATTTAAATATTTGGCAGCTTTAGCATTTGCTACCAACAAACGTCCACCAAACCCTAATACCCTACCCGACATAGAATGGATAGGAAACATAACACGACCTTTAAAGCGATCGAACTTTTTTTGATCCTTTACAATAGTTAACCCTGTACTTTGCATATACTTTAGGTTATAACTTTTTTCTAAAGCATCATTGGTAAAGGCATCCCATGTATCTGGGGAATACCCTAGATGAAATTTCTTAATAGTCTCATCAGTAAAGCCACGCTCTTTAAAATAAGTAAGCGCTATTGCTTTACCTAATTCTGTATTATGTAATTGATCTTGAAAAAAAGTATTTGCATAATCACTAACCAAATACATACTTTCACGTTCACTAGCCTGTTCTTTTTGTTCATCAGACTGTTCTGTTTCTTGTACTTCTATTCCGTATTTTTTTGCTAAATACTTTATAGCTTCTGGGTAATTACAATGCTCATGCTCCATTAAAAAAGCTACAACATTACCCCCTTTACCACTACTAAAATCTTTCCAAATTTGTTTTACAGGAGAAACCATAAAAGAAGGTGATTTCTCTTCACTAAAAGGACTTAAGCCTTTAAAATTACTTCCTGATTTTTTTAATTGAACAAAATCGCCAATTACTTCTTCTAAACGAGCTGCATCATAAACAGCATCAATCGTTTCTTGTTTAATCAAAACTTAATTATTTTTTACGATCAATAACGTAATTAACCATCATTTCTAATGATTTTCTGTATTCCGAATCTGGGTAAGTGTGTAAAATATCTAATGCCTCTTCTTTATATGCTAACATTTGTTTTTCTGCATACTCTAAACCTTTTAGCTCCTTTACCTTTTCTATAACTTGCTTTACGCGAAGTTTATTTTTATTATGGTTTTTAACCGAATTAATAATCCAGTTTTTATCTTTTTTTGAAGCTTTATTTAAAGCATAAATTAAAGGCAAGGTCATTTTTTGTTCTTTAATATCAATACCTGTTGGCTTACCAATAGCTGTATCTCCATAATCAAACAAATCATCTTTAATTTGAAAAGCCATACCTATAAGCTCTCCAAATTTACGTAAAGTTTCTACGTCTTTAGAGTCTGGTTTAACTGATGCCGCACCTAAACTACAACAAGCTGCAATTAAAGTTGCTGTTTTTTGACGTATAATTTCATAATATACTTCTTCAGAAATATCTAGCTTTCTAGCTTTTTCTATTTGAAGCAGCTCTCCTTCACTCATTTCTCGAACAGCAACTGAAATTATTTTTAACAAATCAAAATCTTCATTATCTATAGACAACAAAAGACCTTTAGATAATAAATAATCTCCAACTAAGACTGCTATTTTATTTTTCCATAATGCATTAATAGAAAAAAAACCTCTTCGCATATTAGAATCATCTACAACATCATCATGCACTAAAGTTGCTGTATGAATAAGCTCTATAACCGATGCTCCTCGAAAAGTACGTTCATTAACTTCATTTGTTTTTGACAGCATTTTAGCAACCAAAAAAACAAACATTGGTCGCATTTGCTTTCCTTTTCTATTAACTATATAATGCGTTATTCTATTTAACAGAGCAACTTTTGAAGTCATAGAATTTGAAAACTTTTCTTCAAAAGTTTCCATTTCTAATAAAATAGGCGATTTTATTTGTTCTACAATTTTCATATAAGCTACACGAAGATAATGGTTTTTAATATTTAATAAATACTAAGAACCCTCTATTAAAATAATGTATTAGTCTCCTTTCTTTTGTTTCCTTAACATATACAAATACAAACCTTCTACTTTTGCTCTTGCCCAAGGTGTTTTTCTTAAAAACTTTAAGCTCGATTTCACAGAAGGGTTATTAGTAAAACATTTTATTGGTATTGAATTACCTAAAAACTCCCATCCATAATTAGTTTCTAATTCTTCAACAATTTGCTGAAGCTTAACACCGTGTAAAGGGTTATTTTTTTGTTCCATTAACTTTTATTTGCTAATTGACCACAGGCCGCATCAATATCTTTACCTCTACTACGACGAACATTAACAACTATATTTCTTTTTTCTAAAGCAGATATATAATTATTTATAGCATTAGGGCTAGCTTGTTGAAACTCTCCATCATCAATAGGGTTATATTCAATAAGGTTTACTTTACAAGGCACATACATGCAAAAGCGCACTAGTGCATCTATATCTTTCTTTTTATCATTAATACCATCCCAAACAACATATTCATACGTTATTCGGCTTTGAGTTTTAGCATACCAATATTCTAAAGCTTCCCTAAGATCCGTTAACGGAAAGGTTTCATTAAAAGGCATTATTTGAGTTCTCACATCATCTAAAGCTGAATGTAACGAAACTGCTAATTTAAAACGCACAGCGTCATCAGCCATTTTCTTTATAATTTTTGGAACACCCGATGTAGAAACCGTAATACGTTTTGGAGACATACCTAACCCCTCAGGAGAAGTTATCATATCAATTGCTTTAATTACATTATTATAATTCATTAAAGGCTCTCCCATTCCCATAAAAACAATATTCGATAACGGATGATTATGATATAACCTACTTTCATTATCTATTGCTAAAACTTGATCGTAAATTTCATCTGGATTTAAATTACGCATACGTTTTAAACGAGATGTGGCACAAAACTTACAATCTAAACTACAACCTACTTGAGAAGACACACAAGCCGTAGTTCGAGTTGGTGTTGGTATTAAAACAGACTCTACCACTAAACCATCATGTAAACGAACTGCATTTTTAATAGTTCCATCGCTACTTCGTTGCATTTGGTCTACTCGAATATGATTAATGACAAAATTTTGTTCTAATAAATCTCTTGTAGCTTTCGAAAGGTTTGTCATACCTTCAAAACTATGAGCTCCTTTTGACCACAACCATTCATACACTTGATTTCCCCTAAATGATTTATCGCCTTGTTTTACAAAAAAATCTCTTAATTGCTCTTTTGTATAAGCACGTATATCTTTTTTAGTTGGTTTCATTTATTACAAGATGTTTTAATGCTGCAAAAATAACGTATTATGTTTAATAAAATCCGTTTACAAAAAAAGCCTTACTCAATATATGAATAAGGCTTAAATGACTTTTTAGCATTTTACTGAAAGCTATTTAACAAAATTATCTTCTTATTTCCCCCCAGAAATAAATAATTACTTTCAACGACATAAATATACAATAATTTTGAAATAAAATACTGTTTTACACAATAAAATTATATGTTTTATGTGAATTAACTAATATTTCTTGTAATTGCTTATTACAACATTTGCATTTAAATCATGTAATAAATTATATAAACCGAAAAAAGTCCTATTTATATACAAGAAATGTTTACTCCCTCTATTCCCATTCATTTTTCTTAAATCTTGATCACTAGAGTACTTTTCACTTAATTCTGTTATTTTATTCCAAAAATGTTCATTTGAGAAATCAAAAGTATCTGAATGAAAAGGCGATGTAAATAATGATAACATTTCATAAAATAATTCTGAAAAGAACTTTATTTCTTTATCAGAATCATCTGGTAATAATATTTCTAATTCATATAATTTTTCTTTAAAAAATATAGGGTCGTTTATATTTTCTAAAATTGCTAATTCAAAATATGGTACATAAAACTCTTCTGGTAATTTCTTAATGCATCCAAAATCAATTGCTATTAAATTAGAGTTTTTATCAACTAAAAAATTACCTGGATGAGGATCTGCGTGAACTGCTTTTAAAATATGCATTTGATACATATAAAAATCCCATAAGGCTTGACCTATTTTATCTCCATCCTTCTTCTCAAAACCAGCATCTGTAAATTCACTTAAATGAACACCTTCCATCCAATCCATTGAAATTACCCTTTCATTCGATAATTTTTTATAATATTTAGGAAATAATAAATTCGGTATATTAAAACATGCCTGAGTTATTTCTTCGCTTTGTTTTAACTCTAGATTATAATCTGTCTCTTCTAATAGCTTACCTTCAATTTCTTTAAAATATTTTTCAGAATCTTTACCTTTAAGATTAAACATTTTAACAGCGATAGGTTTGACCAATGCAAGATCCGAACTAATACTATCTGCAACACCAGGGTATTGAATTTTAACCGCTAATGTATTACCATCTTTTTTAGCCTTATGCACTTGACCAATACTTGCCGCATTTACAGAATTTGAAATAAATTCATCGTAAATATCTTCAGGATAATTATTGAAATATTTTTTAAAAGTTTTTCTAACTAAAGGCGCTGATAATGGCGGCACACTAAATTGTGCTAATGAAAATCTTTCTACATAAGCTTTTGGAAGTAAACTTTTCTCCATAGAAAGCATTTGGGCCACTTTAAGAGCACTTCCTTTTAAATCTTTTAATCCATCATATATATCTCGAGCATTATCTTCATTTAATTCGTCTTTTGATAAACTCGGATTAACAACCTTTTTACTATAATGTTTTAAATAATTACCACCCACCTTAACACCTGTTTTTACAAGTTTTGTAGTTCTTCCTATTTTAGAAACAGGTATACTGTCTATTGTTTTCATAAAAATTTATGACATTTTTTCTTTCCAAAGAAATTTACCAAAATCAATAATACTTTCTAATGGTGTATTGTCAAAAACATCAAACACCGTATTTACTGATTTCTCTATTGCTATATCTGTTTTTTCAAAATTTACAGAATCATCCTCTTTCCAAAATTTTAATAAGAATAAAAATTGAAACCAAACAGCTTCTGAAACAAGAGCAACAGGTTTTTTTATGATTTTTAGTTGTTTATTCTCATTACTATCTTCAACTAACCCCTTTCCAAAACTAACTATTTTCTTACGTAAGCTAGAAAGTTGCTTCAAATTCTCAATTTTATTATTTCCAAAATTTAAGCTCCATAAAACATAACTTCTGTTTACTGTCAACATTTCGAAAAAAGTAAAATAAAAACTCAAAAGCTTTTCTCTATTAGAGTACTCTTCATACTCCTTATTGTTTGAAAGTATATTTAGAACATGATCATGAAAATCTATCCATATTGATTTTTGTAATATTTCAAGACTTCCAAAAAAATTATAAAATTCAGCCTCGGTTATATTAATTGATTTACAAAAAGAAAAAACACTCGTTGGTAAACCTTCAGTTAAAACCTTCTCCATAAAAAAACTTATTAAAAGTTCTCTTGATAGTTTTTCTTTTGAAATATGCAGCTCTTTTTCCATAATTTTTATTTTACAATAAATATACAAAACGTTTACTCATTTACACCAAAGACTAAACAAAACAAAATATTAAAAAAATGACTGATTTATCTTACAAAAAAAGATAAAATAAATACACCACCATTTACGTTAAAATAGATAATTTAGTCTCAAGTTTTAACACTTACAAAAAATAAAAGATGAAAAAGAATAGACTTTTTATTTATGCATCTGTACTTTTAGCTCTAGGAGCTTGTACAGCAGAACAAATTGATGGAGATTTCGACTTAGAATCTCCAGAAACACTAATTGATGGAGATTTTGACTTAGAATCTGCAGAAACACTAGTAGACACAAATAGTATTACTTGCGACAATGGATTATCTGCTGCATTTGGATACAATGCTTTTATCTTAAATGATGTAACATTACAAAGCGGAGATACTGAAGGAGCTATTGCATTAGGTGGAGACCTTACTGTTGATGGTGCTTTCACTGTTGCTACCCAAACTGCTGGTGCATTTTTTGATAATGAAGACGAATTAGCTTCATCTTTAGTTGTTAACGGTGCTGTTATATACGCCTCTAACGAAGGAATAAACCTAAACCAAGGATATATTAAAATTGGAGACCTTACAGGAACTACAATTCACGATTTTGATAACAATGACGTAGCTACAAATACTAGAATAACTCCTGGTGAATTTGGAGATACTCCAAGAATTTTATCTCAACGTAACCAAATAGCAGAAAGTGTAGCTGTTGCTGATGTTATCGATTTTGAGACTGCTTTTGCTGAATTAAATGCTGCTTCTTTATCTTTTAGCGAACTTGAAAACAATGTTATTATTGAAGAAAATAACAAAATCACTTTAGCCGAAGACACTATTAATGTTCTTAACCTTACTGGTGAAGAATTAAACAACTTAGTTAACTTTACATTTAACAATCAACCAACAGTAGATTCTCCATTACTTATTAATGTTGATGCTGCAGGTGAATTTGTTTGGACTGTTCAAAATCAGGCAGGAATTGGTGATGAACATGGTAACTTTATTGTTTACAACTTCTTTAACAGTACACAAATTACAATTGAGAGCGGTACAACTATAATTGGATCATTATTTGCTCCTTCTAGTGATGTAATTAAAGTATCTTCTGACAATATAAATGGACAAGTAATCGCTAGTTCTTATATTCATATGAACGGAGAATTACATGAACACCCATATATTTTGTGTCCTGCAGTTGAAGAAGAAGAGGTAATTGAAACTGACGAACCAGTTATAATTGATGAGCCTATTGGTGACGATATCCCTGAAGAGATTGAAAGTTAATCCAAAAGCTTTTTCCTTAATAAAAAAATGCATTGTATTCAAATACAATGCATTTTTTTTATATTAAAACTCCTATCATTGACACTTTGTCACTTTCATTAAAATGGTATTTTTTTTGAAATAACTTGTACACAAATAATAATATA
>CAZJGP010000086.1:0-5632 GCA_964545595.1 uncultured Flavobacteriaceae bacterium
CAAACATAAATATAATTACAGGAGTGAAGCTCAATTATCCGTTTTTCAATGGATAGAAACTTGGTATAATCGTAGAAGAATACATTCTACTCTAGGCAATAAATCAATAATGCAATTTGAAAAAGAAATGAATCAATATAATCTAGCTGCATAAATCTTATCTAAGTGTCCAGTTTTTTGTTGCAAGTCCAATGAACGCTTAACCAAATGGATTGACCAAGTTAAACAAGAGCTTACCCACACATTAGTTAAAGAGTTAACAGTTAAGTAATAGTTATAAAAAAAGAAAGCGAGCTAAAATTAGCTCGCTTTCTTTTCTCTTAACAATTGAATTAGTTCAATTATTAAGAAAAAATTCATTATTGGTATTAACAATAATACTATGGTCTTAGATATATTAAACGGGTCATTAAAACCATCTCCAACAAAATGATATCCATTTACCACAAGCAATAAAGTTGCATATACAATAGAAATCCAAGTGAAAATTTTATGATGTATTATAGAATTTAGAAAACTAAAAATAACAGGAATTATCATAGTTACTAAAAACATTACTTGAACTATTATTGGTATTTCGTTTACACTACTACCTTGTGTATTTACAGTAAAATATACACGCTGCATTAGCTCAATACTAGCTTGTAATACTAAACCAAATGCTATTAAAAGCCAATACAATGATATTTTAGCAATAGAGTTCATTTTATTTTATAATATAAGTTGTAATACTGCATAAAAATTACGTGGAGATGAAGGTATAATACCAGGGCCTGGATAACCAGTTGCTCTACGTGTAAAAAACTCTTCATCTAAAAAGTTATTTACACCAGCTTCTAACTTCCATTTTTTAAGAGTGTACTCTGCTGAAAAATCAAATACACTATACGCTGGTATTTCTCCTAACACACCTGCGTTTACACTATTTGGCCCTATCTCTTGAGCTGTACTATTTTCAATATCTGTAAATTGTGATGCTACATATGTATACTGAATACTAGATTTAAAGTTTTTATATCCTAACTCTACCCCTGTTTTAATATTCCATTCCGGTACAAATTCAATTTCATTCCCTTCAATATCATTATTTGAAGATGACTCAATATACTCTGAGTTTGTATACGATACATTTAAAAAATGCTGCCAATGAAATTTATCATTTTGAGGAAATAACCAATTTGAGATATTTGCTGTAAATAATGATTCTATTCCAAAAACTTGAGATTTACCCACATTAGTTCTTATTTGAGAATTTCCATTTCTTCTTCCAATAGGCACTAAGTCATTATCAACCGATCTCTCACTTGCTGAAACACCAATTCTATTGTCATATAATAAAGTAAATACATTAGTGTCATACCTAAACACATTACCTATAGAACCTCGAATTCCAATATCTCCTGAAAAACCTGTTTCATCTTCTAAATCAGGATCAATAATTAAAGTTCCTCTAGGAATTAAATCTGTAAAAGTAATAGAACGATAATTTTCAGAAAAATTAGCAAAAACTTCAAATTCATTAGAAGGCTTATAGCTAAGCCCTAATCCAAATAAAACAAAGCTTCGTTCGTTTGTACGTACAGCTCTACTATCTGGTCCTCCTGTTATACCTAAAACGTTACCACTGTTAGATAGGAAAACATCAGTTTCAAAACCATCACTCTCTGTTTTTAAATATTCAAAACGAAAACCTGGTGTAACACTAAAAGTATCTGTAATATTAAATATGTTTTCACCAAAAACTGAAAAATTTAAATTAGGAAAATCAAAATCGAACCTATTTATTGTAGAACTAGGAAACTCATCATCTCTAAAAACAAAATCAGGATCCGAACCCGTATTACCTACACCTTGCCTTGAGTCATTAGCTGATTGGTAATATTTACCTCCTATTAAAAATGTATGCTCCGCATTACCTAACTTGTATCTTGTTAAAATTCTACCTTCTGCACCCCAATTATTATAATTATCAATTAACAACTCTCTATTAGCATTGTCATCATCTGGTTCATTTACTCTATTACCTATAAAACCAAGTGCCGTTCTTGAAGAGTTTAAATTAAATACGTTTAGACTTGCTCTGGTTTTTGAAGAAAACTCATGTTCTAATTTTAAATTCAAAAGCGCCCATTCTACAGCAAAAAAGTTTCGTTCTCTCGTAGTTTGAAACGGATCTTCATTAAATTGTTCATCCGTTAAACCACCTGCTTGACCTGCTAAATAATCTAAATAAGTACTCTCAAAAGTTAATTTAGTTTTATCCGTAAACTGATATCCTATATTCGCATAAATACTTTGCGATTCAAAATCAGAATTAGATCTAAATCCGTCACCTCTTTTATATTGATGAAAAGCGTAATAACTTACTTTATCTTTAGTACCACTAACACTATTAAAAATATTAACTAAACCAAAAGAACCACCACCTACTCTTGATACCAACTCAAATTCTTTATCAGGTGTAGGTTGTTTTAATTTAAAATTCACAAGACCTCCAAACTGAGTTCCGTATTGTAAAGAAGCTGCTCCTTTAACAACCTGTATTTCATCAAGAGCTTCTAATGAAGGTGTATAATAACTTTCAGGATACCCTAGAACATCAGCACTAATATCATATCCGTTCTGTCGGATATTAAAGTTTGAAGATCTATTAGGGTCTAAACCTCGTGTACCTATATTTAACTGTAAACCTGCATCTTCTGCATCTAAAATATTTAAACCTGTAACTTGAGCATAAGCCTGCCTAGCGTTACCAGATGCTTTATTTGATATTAATTTATCAACTAAAACTACTTCATTTTTTTTACCTGCGAATATTGAAGTTCCTTCAACATCTTTTAAGTTTTTTATCCCAAAAACTTTTTCTTTTTGTTGGTCTATTACAATTTCAGATAATTCTTCTTCTAAAGGTGTTAGCTTTATGCTTAAAGATTCTTTCGGAACTGTTTTTAAAACTTTTTCTTGAATTTTAAAACCATAATAAATAAAAACTAAAGTTTCGTTATCTTGTATTCTTAGTTTAAAGTTACCGTTATTATCCGAGTAAACTGTTCTACTTTTATTTTTTGCATAAACCTCAACTCCATTTAATGGAGCATTTGTTTTTACATTAATTATTTTTCCTTGAACTAAACTTTGTGCATACCCAAAAAAGGACATTATAAAAAACACAAAAAAACTACAAACCTTTAATTTCATCATTGAATGGTAATATCCATTTTTTAGAAGCAAACGATTCTTTTTCGTTTGACAAATTAATTTTAGTATCAATAAACGGCTTACTTAATCGTCCATTTAAAGTAACATAACTTTTAACATAAACTTCAGGGTTTTTAATTCCTTCAGTTATATAATGATCCCTTAGCATATGTGCATATTGCAATATAAAATCGGGTTGCGATGACATTTGCTTTATTTGAAATGAAGTCAGAAAATCATTGTTTCTAATTTCAAATCTTTTTCCACTGTCTGGATCTGCTATAGTAAAAACAGTATAACCTACTTTTTCTATTAACATAACTCGCCATGAAAAACGATACCCTTCTTCAGTCCAAAATAACTCGCCAGGGTACATTAAATAACGCCATGGCAAAAGTAATTGAATTACAAAAAATACTATTAAAATTATAACAGTTATTCTTTTGTTTATTTCAGAAAAAACAAAAGAATTATTTGATGAATTCTTTTGTTTTTTCTGAAATAAACTTGTTATTTTTTTTATTAATTTTTCATGAAACGATGCTTCAAAGAAAATTAATGTGCTTACAATCATTATGTACGGAAACATTCCAATAGGAAATAACATATGTGTCACTAAATGAAATGCTACAACTGTTATATATGCTAACTTACGTGTTGGTTTATACATTAAAAAAAATGCAATAAAAACATCATACAACATTCCAAACCAACTGAAGAAATAATGTACCCACTCGTACTTTAAATACGACCCAATAATTGGTGCATCGTATTTGTTTCGTAACCATATTTTAAGTGGTAAAGCCTCTACTAACCAATCGGAATTTAATTTTGCTAAACCAGCATAAAAATAAACTATAAAAAGCATTAATTTTAAGCAGTCAATTGTCCACTTTGGAACATGACTAAAATACTTTTTAGGATTTAAATAAGCATCTATAGAAAACCTAGCGTTTGCTGGTAAAAATAGTAGTAAAAAACTTACTAAGCTTACAAAATAATAGTGATTTAAATAAGGGGTTTTATCTATAAGTTCTATATAGGTAAAACTTAAAAAAAAAGAAACTGATGCTAACCTATATTTGTAACCCAAACATATTGCTAACGAAGAAATAGCGCTTATTAAAAACAATAAATAAGTCCATTCTCCCAATGGTTTTACAAACTCAAATCCATAGTACGAAAAGTAAAATTTTGGTGCAATATAAATAGATTCTATCCACCCATAACTCCAAAACCTTGTAGTACTAATAAACATTAGCAAACCAAAGAAAAAACGAAAGACAGCTAATGGAGCTGTCTTCGTTGTTTTATTTAAATATGTTGTAAACATGAATATACAGGTTGATTAATCACCATCATTATCTGCAAAAATAATATCTACACCCAAAATTGATGTTAAATCTACTTTTAAAGATGTTACAATTGCTTGTAATTCATCACGAGTTCTCAACATCTCTATATTTTCTGTTAATACTTGTTGTCTTAAATTTTCATTTAGAGTTTCAATTTGAGTTCTAGCAACTGAAAATTCAGTTATTATTTGAGTATTTAACTGTTCATTTTCTAAATTAGAAAGAAGTGATGATAAGCTAACTGTTGATGTTTCTAAACCTGTGTAAATATTTTCTACATTATCTAGTGCTTCAATTAATAAAGCCCTTGAAAGTGTTGGATTGTATAAAGATTCTATTTCATCAGGAAATGTTGTGTTTGAAAAAACACCTGCTGGTATACCTACCTTACTTGAACGCAATCTTCTTTCTAAAAATTCTATGTATCTATTTATAAATACATCAAAAGAACCAGAACTAGAAGAACTTGTATTTGCTACAAACTCATCTCTAAAACTAGTAGTCCAGTCATCTAAAACTTCTTGTGTTAAACTTTCAATACGATCAACTACTAAATTTAAATATCCAATATAATTTTCTGATTCAGTTCCTGTATAAAAAGCCACTATTTCAGCATCCGTAGTTGCTAATCCATTAACTAAATAATCTACTGCAGGTAAACCTTGAGTATCTTGATTTTCAATAATTGAAAAATTAACATTTTCAAAATTTTGAATATTTGCTGAAGTTTCATCAACATTAAGTGCATGGGCATTTAAATTTAAATAATAATTAAGCTCCCCTCCTCTTCCTAAATTTGCATAAGTTCCTGCCGGTTGAAAACTTGTATACGCTGTAGTCAAACTCGTTCTTAAACTAACCAAATTTGCTTCATTAGGTGTTTCTGTAAAAACATCCTTAGCTAAAACTAAAGCTTCTGCATCCGTTAAAAAAGCTTGAAATTGAGGAATAATAAAATCATCTGCCCAACTTACTAATAAGCTTGAACGATCAAATTCAATTTCATCTGGAGTTCCTCCTGTATCATCTCCTCCACCTGAATCACTCCCACAAGCTATGCTTAACATTAATATTGATAC
>CAZJGP010000087.1:0-18675 GCA_964545595.1 uncultured Flavobacteriaceae bacterium
GGCACCAAAGGCATTAAATTCTAAAACTCGTTCTAATTTAGGATCAAAAGTAGCATTAGGCATACCTAATTTCTCTAAAATATCTTCTAATTTTTTAGTTAATGGTTTTAAAATTTTAGTTCTTTTCTTATGAATTTTATCTGCTACAACATTTAATTTATCAGCTATATCATTTACTTTATTTTCAGCTGTTAAAATAGCGTCTTGCATATTTTCTGTAACCGAAACTTTTTCTTGTAGTTTACTTTGAATTTCTAATAACTCCTTATTATTAGACGCATTATGTTTTTTTTGTAATGAATATAGTAATTGTAATCTATCATTAACTTGCGTTAATTTTTGTGGGTCTGATTCTACAATTTCAGCTTGAGACTCTAAGTTGGAACGAACATCATCTAGTTCAATACATAAACTAGTCATTCGTTCAAACAACTCATTATATTCTGTAGTAATACCCGAAATTTTTTGTAATTGTTGTTTCGCTTCGGTTAATTGATCAAATGCTCCTAGGTTTTCAACTGTAATAGTACCTATAGACATTGCTAAACGTTCTTGAATTTCTTCAGTATTACTTAACTTTTCTAATAATTCTTCTTGTTCTTCTTGTTCTTCTACTAAAACTTTAGCTTCAAGTAACTCATTTAACAAATGTGAATTATAATTATATTCTTCTTTAAAACGAGCTTCATTTTCTTTTAATTCAGTTAGTTCTTTTTTTGCAGTTTTTATTTTTTTTAAACCTCTTGAAAAAGAAGCCAGTTCTTTTTGAGTTTTAGCTAAAGCATCTAATATAAAAAACTGAAAAGTAGGTTTTGTTATTTCTAATGTTTGATGTTGACTATGTATATCTATCAGCTTAACACCTAACGCTTGCAATGTTGTTAAATTTACAGGCGTATCATTTACAAAAGCTCTAGATTTACCTGAAGGAAGAATTTCTCTACGGATGCAAGTTTCTATTTCATAATCAAGATCTTCTTCTTCAAAAAAATCATTTAATTCATACTCCGAAATTTGAAACATAGCTTCGACAACACATTTTTTTTCTGAATTACGAATAACTGAGGTGTCTACACGTTTACCTATAATTAACCCTAGTGCACCTAATAGTAATGATTTACCTGCCCCTGTTTCTCCTGTAATAGTAGATAAACCACTATTAAAATCGACATTTAAGGACTCTATTAAGGCAAAGTTTTGAACGGTTAATTTTTGTAACAAAGTATATAGTGTTTATTAAAAAGTAAAGATACATTGCTGCTATTTATTAAACAAAACAAGCTTATAATTTTAAATAAAAAACACTTTAAAAGTATAACAATATATCTTATAACCTTCTTTAATTATGGTTAAATTACATTAGTAACAGTTTAAGTACAAAAGTCAGAATAAAGTTTCATGTTATTTTTAAAACTTTACTTAGTAAACCTTTTCCATGCTAATTTTAAAACAACAAATAATACAATAAATAATATTATAAGTTGAGAAAAGCCTCCTATAAAAAAAACGCCAAAATGCATCTTTTGTAATACAAAAACTAGGAAAAAGGTAATAGATATAATTACCATCAGACTAGATAATCTATTAAAACCTGGTACATCTTTCATCTTAACTTTTGAATTAAGAATTAACAATGTTGTAGTCATTGATATTATTGGCAAAAAATATGTTACAAAACTAACATTTAACAAACTCCTTTTTAATATAAAGAATGAATAAGCTATTAAAATAGCAGATAATATGCCCGGTAATGTTACTCCATAAACTAAAAAACTAATTATATATTTAAAAAAATTAAAATTATAAGGTCTAATCATCCAAACTATTAGTAGAGATAACACAAAAAAAACGCCAAAATAAATTAAAACATCAGTTTGATGAATAGAAAACCAATTAATTAAATCTTGTAATGTCATAAAATTATTCTGAATAAATTATATAAATTTTCTGTAAAAAAATCGAATACCTTATTTAATATTTATTACAAATTATACTAAAGTAAATATAGGTAATAGATCAAAAATTATAAATAAAACTAACCTAAATTATAAATTGCAATTTTTATAATTCTAGTTTAGATTAAACACGGTTTCCTTTACATTATTTTATAATCATCAAATAAAAATATGTACAATTGAATTAAAACAAATAATATTCTTGAGAGTATAAAAAGAAAGAGTTATTACAACAACATTTATCACCTACGAGGATTAAACTCGTAATTAAAACCTATTAAAAAATTATGATATTTACTTCCTAAACTTTTTAAATTAGCTTCCGCAAATAAGTGAACATGTGAAGATATTTTATGTAATGCTCGTAACTTTATTTGAGCTCCATGATTTAGATTCCCTGTTCTAAAAAATAGAGTAGCATTATCTTCTTCTTCTTCAAAATTAGAATCTCCATTCACTATGTACCCAATACCAGCAGTTATAGTTGTTGGAAAATAATTAAATAATATAAGATTTATACCTGCTCCAAATTCACCATAAGAATCACCCCCTTCATTAAAGGAATGATTTCTATTATACTCTACAATATAAGTTGTAAAACAATTATAAGCATACTCTAATCTTAAACCTAAGCCTGCAGATTCTAATGATTGAAACTCTTTATTTAGAGTAATACCGTAATTTATTGCACTTGGACTATATTGGGCATTAACTTTAGAAGTTAAAAAAAAAATCAACAATAAAGAATATATATAATTCATTAAGTTTTGCTAGTAAAAAGAACAGTTGAATTATTTTTTGATTGATAACCAATCTTGAGCATATGTAGGTGCAATGCTCTTTAAAGTCTGAATAGTATTATCTATGTTTACTCTAGGACCTCCGGATAATATTCTTGTAATCTCGTTGTTTTTAGCATCAAAGAAAGTTCGTAACACATAAGAATTAGGTCTTTTATTATTTATTAACCTTAACTCTTCTATAGAACTTATAATAATCTTTTTAGCTTCTTTAGTATCTGAAACCATTAGATCTAAACCTTTACTATGATAGTTATAAAAAGCTTCTCTATAGCCTTTAAATACACCTGATAATAAATCATCATTATAACGATAACGAGATTGAGTATCATTTGATTGTTGCCAACCAGGAAAACCTCCTGTTTGTGCTATATTAACAATTTGCTTTGCTCTTTGAAAATGTATTGTTCCTGAATTCTTTTTAAAAGAATCAGCATCTAAACCCAAAACAGTATACAAGTAGTAATTAATTACAGCTAATAAGTTTCCTTGATCTGATTCTACATTAAAATCAAAGGGTTGAAACTCTACATATTCAAAAGAAAAATCTTTATCATTAAAGTTTACTATTGAACTCTTATAACCTGAATTATATACAGGTCTTGATGCTTGAATTTGAATCGAAGCATCAAAACTTGTATCATTATATGCTGTTACATTAATAAAGAAATTACAATCAATGCGTTCTTGCGGTAAATATTCTGTATTTGTAAACTTATTATTATTTATATACTCTTCTAATGAAGTTTCAAGAGTCTTAAAAATAGATAAATTTGGTTGACCTGTTTGCTCTGCATTAATAGTAACATCACTATTAAATTCTTGAGCAGCTACAAGTGTACAAACACTTAATAAAATAAAGCAAAAAAAGTTACGCATAATCTAAATCTTGGATTTCTTGTATAATATCATTAGCTACTTCAGCTTTTGTTTTTAAGTCAAACGCCTTAATATCTAATTTATGATTAATAAAGGTAACTTTATTAGTTTTATTTTTAAAACCAGCCCCTTTATCATTCAATGAATTTAATACAATTAAATCTAAGTTTTTACGTGCTAATTTTGATTTAGCATTTTCAATTTCATTTTGAGTTTCTAAAGCAAACCCTACTAAAAATTGTTCTTTTTTGTTTTCACCCATCCAATTTAGAATATCAGTAGTACGTTCTAATTCTATGAACATATCTCCTTCTTTCTTTTTAATTTTTTGAGTAGACATATTTTTTGGTCTATAGTCTGCTACCGCTGCCGAAGCAATTGCTACATCAACAGATGTAAAAACTTCTTTTACAGCCTCAAACATAGATGCCGCATTGGTTACTGGCACTACATTTATTAAGGAATGTGATACCGATAAAGCACTAGGACCTAAAACTAAAGTTACTTGCGCACCTAAATTAGCAGCTGTTTTAGCTATATCAATACCCATTCTACCTGTAGAGTGGTTACCAATAAAACGAACAGGATCTATAGATTCGTAAGTAGGCCCTGCTGTTACTAAAATATGTTTCCCCTTTAAGGGAAGTTTACCTAAAATATCATTTTCTAAAAAAGAAACAATATCATGAGGCTCTGCCATACGACCTTGACCAACTAATCCACTTGCTAACTCACCTGAAGTTGCAGGTATCATAATATTACCAAACTCAATAAGTTTTTCAAAGGTATCATTAGTCGATGGATGTATATACATATCTAAATCCATTGCTGGTGCAAAATAAACTGGGCATTTTGCAGACAAATAGGTTGCTAAAAGTAAGTTATCACTTTTACCATGTGCCATTTTAGATAAAGTATTTGCAGTTGCAGGAGCTATAACAAAATAGTCTGCCCATAAACCTAAATCTACATGATTATTCCATAATTCATTCTCATTTTCTTTTTCATAAAATGTAGAATGAACAGGGTTTTTTGAAAGAGTAGAAAGAGTAAGTGGTGTAACAAAATCTTTAGCAGATGGTGTCATTACTACTTGTACTTGCGCTCCTTTTTTTATAAATGATCTTACAAGTTCCGCTGCTTTATAAGCTGCTATACCTGCAGTAACACCTATTAATACTTTTTTGTCTTTTAGTATTGACATGAAAATATTTAAATAGTTCCTTCTGCTACGTCGTCTGCAGAATTTCTGAAATTAATTTTATTATCTAACCACTCATCTACAGCTAAAGAATGTGGTTTAGGTAATTTTTCGTAAAATTTAGAAACTTCAATTTGTTCTTTATTTTCAAAAACTTCTTCTAAACTGTCATTGAAAGTTGCAAATTCTTCTAACTTTACAATTAACTCTTTTTTAATATCAGTGTTAATTTGATTTGCTCTTTTAGAAATAATAGAAATTGCTTCATAAATGTTGTCTGTTTTTGCATCAACTAAATTTTTATCAATAGTAGTTGTTGAAACAGGAGCATTGCTTTTCTTAAGGTCCATAATATCTATATATTAATTAACAGGTTCTAGTCTTTTCTTTATATTCTCAGTTATTCGCTGAGCATTTTTAATGTAATTTTCATCCTTACCATTTTCTAAGTAAGTACCACAATATTTTCTGGCAGTTTTTAAACGTTCTTTGACTAATTGTTCAAAACTATTTATAGCTAATTCATATGCTGATTCTAATTTGTAATACAAAGCTTCTTCTGTATAATCGGAACCAGGATAATCAATTAAATAATTATCAAATGCTTTTATTGCTGACTTATATAGCTTACGATGATGAAATCTTTTTGCTATTTCGTAATTTTTTCTTTCTAATTTCTTTTGTAACAGACCTGCATATTTGTTTGCATCTGCTAAAAATTCACTTTCAGGGTTATTATTTATGAATTTTTGAAGCTTATCAATTCCTTCATAAGTTTCAGTTTGATCTAATGTATAAGGTGCTGATAATTCATAAACACTTCTAGCATGTTTAAAGTCTGCCTCTTCTTTTTTTTCACTTTTAGGAAAAGCCACACTAAAACGTTCAAATTTATAACTTGATAAATAGTAATCTCCTAAATTGTAATAACTATCTGCTTCCCAAAATAACACTCTTTCTCCTTGAGGTTTCCCTCTATAAGCCGGAATAATTAATTCCAACACACGAGAAGCTTTTTTATAATCTCCTGCTTTATAATAATCTTCAGCTGCTTTTGTTTTAGCTGCTAAATCACCTTTTTTAAGTACTTGTTGGTATTCACTACACGAACTTAATAATAGTAATACAGCTAATAAGCCTAGCCCTTTTTTAATTTGTGTTAAAAACATTCTGCAAAAATAAGTTTTTCTCTATTATTTATAAATATAAATCTTCAATAATATAAACTTTAAAATTATGACTTTGTTACATTTTACAATAGTTGTGGTTCTATCTCGTTCAATAAGTTATGATCTAAAACTATTTTACCTTCTTCATTATAATAATAGGCTTTTTTAAAAACATGATCAAACTTTAAATTTTTTAAAATATATGAATGAACTTGATGTAGTTCTTGATTATATAATTCATCATAATAACTAAACAAAATTAAAAGTTCACCTTGTAACTTTTTAATTTCATCATTAGAAAATTTAGATAATGGACTTGTTTCATTAATTACATGAACTAAAGTCCAAGTAGTAGGTAAATAAGTTATAGTATCTCTAACTAAACTCAAGCTAAAAAAATTATTTTTTAATTTATCATCACTTCCTAAGACGCTTAAAGATAAAGACACATCTACCCTAGGGTTTATAATTAATGCTTTTTTACGACTAGTTAACCTAAACATAATAGCATCTTCTCCTTTATGCTTACAATACAATAAATGATCACTAAATCTAATATTTACTTTAGGTTTAGAAAAACGACCATATAAAAGACCTGTTATAAAAGCAAAAGTAATAAGACCTAAAATAGCCTCTATACTAGAAACAAAACCTACAGCAATATTTTGTGGTGAATAATAACCATAACCTAAGGTTGTTAGTGTTTGTACCGAAAAAAAAGATGCATTTAAAAAGTCTTGAATAAATGTTTTATGAACAGCATTTATATTTTCGACCCCTAAAAACACATATATAGAAGCAAAAAAAACATTAATACTTGTAAAACCACCTAATAATAAAATAAAAAAACGAGGCCAACTTACTCCTATTAAATAAGTATATGCCTCGTTAAAAGATTTTTTTTTATTTATGTGAGCTATGTTGAATTTTCCATCTAAACCTATAAATCTTTGTGCTTTATCTTTAGATAAAGTACCTAAACCAGGATCATCAACTTGCTTATTCATTTAATACTCTTTTATAAAAGTATCTATATTAGATTGTAATTCATTACTTGCATTTACTAACGGTAAGCGAACAGTAGAACCACATATATTTTGTGCTTTTAATATTGCTTTTATTCCAACAGGATTCCCTTCATCAAAAGCATATTCAGTAACTTCAACTAACTTATAATGCTTATCATAAGCTTCTTTATTTTTTCCTTCAGCACCTAAACGAATCATATCTGAAAAATCTTTAGGAAAACCTTGACCTACAACTGTTATTACCCCATGACCACCAGCAGTAACCAACGGTAGTGCTAACATATCATCTCCTGAAATTACTAAGAAATCTTTAGGAGCATCTTTTAATATTCTTAAAACCTGTGTAATATCTCCGGTAGCTTCCTTTACTCCAATAATATTTTTATTATCTGCTAAACGTAAAGTTGTCGCTGCAGTCATATTTACACCTGTACGACCAGGCACATTATAAATTAATACTGGTAAAGAAGCCGCATTAGCAACCGTAGTATAATGTTCAAAAATACCGTCTTGACTTGGCTTATTATACATAGGTACTACAGAAAGTATTGCCTGAAAATCATTAGTATCAACCTCTGATGCTTCTTTGGCTACTTCTAAAGTATTATTTCCTCCTACACCTAAAACAAGAGGTACACGCTTATTGTTTACTTTAATTATATGATCTATAACTTGTTTTTTTTCCGGTTTAGAAAGCGTTACTGATTCTCCAGTAGTTCCTAAAACTACTAAATATTCAACACCACCATCAATGCAATAATTAACTAAATTTGATAATCCATCAAAATCAATAGATCTATTAGTTAAAAATGGGGTTACTAAAGCTACACCTGTACCAACTAAAAAGTTACTCATATTATATTCAAAATTTTTAGGTATTTCTTCAACTCACTTATAAATAAATCAATATTATCAGGAGCTGTACCTATCACTAAATCATTAATTCTATTATCTACATCAGCAAAACCAACTTTAAACTTAGCCTTTGATGCGGCCGCAATTAAGTTTAAATTAGGGATATCACTTTTATAAAAATTTATTAAAACATCATATTGTTCATTAGTAAAGTCTTTTAAAGTATTTGATTTAAATGAACCCGAATATGCAATTTGACTTTCATCAAAGTAACTTGCGCTTTCTGCTTCACCTTCTAAATGACTTTTAGATTTTACTTGTTTTAATCCTATAATTTTAACATTCTTAGGTTTTACACCTAACCTACTAGAAAGTTTCATTACAGACAATATATCAATATCATAACGAGCATCAATCAAAACAGCCATTTTATTCAACTTAATGGCTTTAGTATAACTTTCTCTTTGCTGTAAATGTGACTCTACAGCTTTATTTATTGATTTATTTTTTAAACCTTTGAACATGTATTAATAAATGGATTGCAAATGTAGTTATTTTGAACTTCAAAGTCATTATTTATATGACTTATAAAATAGATTTAAAAGCTATTTTTTTCAATAATTTATAATCTAAAAAACACCAACCATAGTAAGTTAATTAAAATTATAAGAATCGAATATATATTAAACAAAAAAAGCGCTCCAAATGGAGCGCTTTTAATTTATATAGAATTAAAGAAAATACTAGTTTCCTCCTTTTTCTAATTTAGCTTTTAATTCAGCTAAAGCATCAATATCACCTAAAGTAGTTTTCTCTTGGTTTTGTGCTTTCTTAGCAGCTTGTTTCACAGCTTTAACTTCTTCCTCACGGAAAATAGCAGTATGTGAAGCAACTACTCTTTTGAATTCTTTACTAAATTCAATAACAACAAACTCTGCAGAGTCTCCTTTACCTAATTTAGATCCGTCTTCTTTTTCTAAGTGACGACTAGGAATAAATGCAATAACATCTTCGTTAAAATCAATTGTTGCTCCTTTGTCAGTAACCTCAGTGATAGCAGCAGTATGCTTAGAACCTACAGCAAACTCACCTTCGTACTTGTCCCAAGGGTTAGTTTCTGTTTGTTTGTGACCTAAACTTAATTTACGTCCTTCAACATCTAATTCTAATACAACTATATCTAATTTATCTCCAACTGAACAGAAATCAGATGGGTGCTTCACTTTCTTAGTCCAAGAAAGGTCAGAAATATAAATAAGACCGTCAATTCCTTCTTCTAATTCAACAAAAACACCAAAGTTTGTAAAGTTACGAACCACACCAGTGTGACGAGAACCTACAGGGTATTTAGATGTAATATCAGTCCAAGGATCTGGAGTCATTTGCTTAACACCTAATGACATCTTACGTTCTTCTCTATCTAAAGTAAGGATTACAGCATCTACTTCATCTCCTACTTTTACAAAGTCTTGTGCAGATCTTAAGTGTGTAGACCAGCTCATTTCACTTACGTGAATTAATCCTTCTACTCCTTCTTCTACTTCGATAAATGCACCGTAATCAGCAATTACAACAACTTTACCTTTTACTTTATCACCTACTTTAAGCTCCGTATTTAAAGCCTCCCATGGGTGTGGCTTTAATTGCTTAAGACCTAACTGAATACGAGTCTTAGCCTCATCAAAGTCTAAGATTACAACGTTCAATTTCTGATCAAGCTCAACCATCTCATTCGGGTGGTTAATACGAGACCAAGAAAGGTCAGTAATGTGTACTAATCCATCAACACCTCCAAGGTCAACGAATACTCCGTAAGAAGTAATGTTTTTAACAGTTCCTTCAAGAACTTGACCTTTTTCAAGTTGACCGATAATTTCTTTCTTCTGCTCTTCAATATCAGCTTCAATAAGAGCTTTATGAGAAACAACAACGTTTTTAAATTCATGGTTAATTTTAACCACTTTGAATTCCATTGTTTTACCAACGTAAACATCGTAATCACGGATTGGCTTAACATCAATTTGAGAACCTGGTAAGAACGCTTCGATTCCGAATACGTCTACAATCATACCACCTTTAGTTCTACACTTAACGAAACCATTAACGATTTCACCAGTTTCGTGAGCATTATTAACACGATCCCAAGCTTGAATAACACGAGCTTTACGGTGAGAAAGAATTAATTGACCTGTAGCATCTTCACGTACATCAATTAATACTTCTACGTTATCACCAACTTTTAAATCTGGGTTGTAACGGAATTCATTTAATGAAATAACTCCTTCAGACTTAGCGTTGATATCGATGATAGCATCACGGTCAGTAAGATTAATTACTCTACCTGTTACTACTTCATCATTTAATGTATCCACAAAGTTTTCAGCAACTAACTTCTCAAATTCCTCAAGTTGAGTATCTTCGATTGGGTCAATACCTTCCTCGTAGTTGTGCCAGTTAAAATCTTTTAGGAATTGTTCAGGATTAACAGCTGGAGCAGCTTCCTTAACTTCTGTGTTTTTTGTTTCTTCAGACATGTTGAAGATAAAATTTGTATTCTGCGATGCTTTGACTTTTAAGGTAACCTCGCAAAAGATTGTTTTATAGTTTTATTCCACTTACTTAGTCAACACCTGTAAATGGGGTGCAAAATTACAATTTTTTAATTAACTATAAAAACAAGCTTCTTTATTTATTTTAAATAAACAAATTTTCAGTTAACTAATTTAACTTTTTGTTCCACTAATTGTAGTATTCTAGTAAACTGCTCTTCTCTTGTTAAGTTCGAATTATCTATTAAAATAGCATCTTTAGCTTGAATTAAAGGTGATTCTACTCTTGATGAATCTTCAGCATCTCTTTCTACAACATTTTTATACACAGCATCAAAACTAACTTCTTCTCCTTTACTTATCATCTCATCAAAACGTCTTTGTGCTCTAACTTTTGCTGAAGCTGTCATAAACAACTTAAGTTCTGCTTTAGGAAAAACAACCGTCCCAATATCTCGACCATCCATAACTAACCCTTTAGACAATCCCATTTCTTGTTGTTGCTCTACTAGTTTTTTTCGAACTTCTGGTATTGCTGCTACTTTACTAACCCAGTTAGAAACTTCTAACGTTCTTATTTGCTTTTCAACATTAACTCCATTCAAGCTAGCTTCGAATGCACCATTTTCTTCGTTTTTAACAAAACGAAGTTCAATTTTTGACAATGATTTTATTAATGATGGTACGTTTAAAACCGTAGTTATTATATTGTTCTGCATAGCATATAATGCTACCGATCTATACATTGCTCCTGTATCTACATAAGTGTACCCTATAGCTTTAGCTAATTGTTTAGCTACAGTACTTTTACCTGTAGAAGAATGCCCATCTATGGCAATTATTATTTTATTCATCATTAATTTATCTTTTCAAGACAAAACTTGATTTAAAAACTTTAGTATCGAAAGTTCTAGGTTCTACAAATTCAACTAAAAACCAATAGGTATCAGTTGGCAATACTTTTCCATTAAAAACGCCATCCCACCCAGGTCCATCAGATGTTATTACAGTTAATAATTTTCCAAATCTATCAAAAATTGAAGTAACAGAATTACCAGGAACTGAAGTATCTATTATATTCCACATATCATTTACTCCATCATTATTTGGTGTGAAAAATCTTGGAAAATCTATAATTTGAATAATTCCTGAACTAGTAACACTAGGTAAACAACCTAAAACACTTCGTACACTTACAAAATTCTCTCCCGCTTGAACATTTTCAAATACTGGTGAAGATTGAAACTCTCCTCCATTTATAGAAAATTCTAAGTTTAATATATCTCCAAAAAAATCAACTGGAATAGCTCTTACTGTAAACGAGTCTGCAAAAGAATCTTCTAATACTTCATAATCTAAAATAATTGGTGTAGATAATGGTTCAAAATTAAAAACGTATGGCTCAGATTCATTACTACATGTAATACCATTTTGAGAATTTACTGATGTTATCACCAAACTATATTCATTAACTAAACTAATATCCGTAACATTAAAAATAGCATCTTCAAAACCATCATTATTTAGATCTAAATTATCAGGTGTCCAATCGTAAATAAGTTGTTCTCCATCTTCTGGTATTAACTCTTCTCCTATTGTTATTACATTTTGTAAGCTTCCATCAGAGTTAACACAGGCTTGTATTATAGAATCATCAAAAGCAGCCAATTGTCTTAAAGCTTCAACTTGTAAATCAAATGTTATAAAAGGTCTGTCATTACACATTGATTCTTCATCATTTATAGCTGCAATTATAGTTTGTGGGTTCGTAGAGTTTACAAAACTAGAAATTAAATCGTCATCAATATTCACATTATTATCATAATCATTTGAATTTAAGTAATATAAAACTTCTGCAGTATTAGAACTACTTGCACTCAAAATATCTTCTTCATATATTGTTAAATCAAAAACAGAAATATCATTATTATTATTAGCTATTGTGCTACATTCTATAATTGGATCTAAATTCTCTACAGATAATTCTGGATAAATTTCATATATCAATCTTAAAGATGCTGTATTAAAACAGTTTGTATCAATATTCTCTACTCTTATAAAAAGCTCCTGGTTGTTAAATACAGTTTGTGAATCTATTATAGGATTCAAATCAAAAAAAGCATCTGTATTTGTTAAATGATAACTAACATCAAACTGATCAATATTTAATGGTTCGTTAAAAGATAATAGTTCTACCTGATTATTATTAAAATCATATAAATTGTCCAATAAC
This sequence comes from uncultured Flavobacteriaceae bacterium, assembly GCA_964545595.1. Classification (GTDB taxonomy): domain Bacteria; phylum Bacteroidota; class Bacteroidia; order Flavobacteriales; family Flavobacteriaceae; genus Aquimarina. The sequence goes on from CAZJGP010000087.1 coordinate 12,670, forward strand.
TCATTATTAAAAGAAAATAATGTAAATGAGTTATCTACCTGATTATTAATACAAAATTTATGAGTAAAATCACTTTCAGTTATCAAAGGCATAGGATCAACTGTAATGTCAAAACTTACAATCTCATGACAATCGGTTAACTCTACACTTTCTATCCTGGCAAATATTGTTGTTGATATAGAGCTATAATTTAAGCTTAATTCATTGTTCCTTTCTGTAGCATCATCAAAATTTGCATAAAATTGAACTGAATATTCTAAAGGATTTAACGTACCTAGAATTAGTTCTGAATTAGCAAAAAAGTTAAAATCTCCTTCTCCATCTATGACTTCACATGTTATTAAATTTTGTGGAGAACTTTGCGCTGTTGGATTAGGTATAAAAGTTACATTAATTTCATCTTCATCAAAATCTCCCTCATCATTACGTATTTCTAGTCTATATAATCCAGAATTAAGAACTTCTAATTCTGCAGATGTTTCATTTGGTATTAAAATAAAATCTGATATATTTTCATCAAATAAGAACCATTCATATGATGATGCCGCTTCATCAAACCCATCTAGCACTACTAACTCATCCTCACATGCAGTTATATCTGGCCCCAAACCTATATCTAAAATTGAACAATCAGTCGAACCTTCACCATCTGTTTGCGTAACTGTGATAAACCCCTGTTGTTGAGAAAAATTTGTTATCAAAACAAGATAAAATTCTCCTTCTAAAGCATTGTTTATATTTATAAACTCTATATCACTACTAGAAAAACTACAATCAACCGTATTAGCTTCTGTTAATTCAGATGTACAAGGGGTTACTGGGTCTTCGAATGGACCATAAATAATAAAATCAACATCTAACCCTACCCCTGTTCCATTTTCATTGGTATTTTGAACTAATAATAATTCTATAGATCCACTATTTTCAATTTGTAGAAAATACCAAGCAGGAAAAGGTTGTGTGTTCAAACACCCATAATCTGGCCCTGTTTCTGCTACTATTGTTTGACCTGTATTCGTTAGGTTTGTATTAGGAAAACTGATTCCTGAGATACTACAAAAAGGTTGTGCTCCATTTTCCCCTGCACAAAAAGGTCCTTGAGCTAACAAGCTTAAGTTAAAAATTAAAAAGAAGAATAATAAACATCTTGCCTTCATATATAATAGGTTAGTTTTTTTTACTAATATAAAGCTCTATTAATTAACTATTTAGAATCTCCTAAATTTAATTTTATTCCAAATAAACTAGAAGATGCTGCTGAATTAAAACGCACAAAAGTATAATCAAATTTCAACTTACGAATACGTAACCCAAAACCTCCTGAAAAACCAGCTAAAGAACGCTCATCTATTAATTTCAGTTCTTCTGATCGTCTAAAGTTATACCCTACTCTTAAATTAAATGCCGATTTAGGAAAAAACTCAACCCCTAAATTAACATGTCTAAATACGTTGTTAAAAAAACTAGGGTCATCTTCTTCTACTTCATCACTTAATAAATTAGTTATATTTTGGTTTTCATTAGCAAAAGCCAAATCAAATTTCTGTAAATTTTGTAAAGAAAGATACCATTTTATAGGTGCTTTAGATAACGTTTTAGATATACCTAAAGTAACTTCTAATGGTATTTGTTCATTAGTTCCTGCAAAAGTTTTTATTTGAAAACCTATATTTCTAACTGACAAACCAATAGTTAAATTACTTTTCTCTTTAAAATAAATTAATCCCACATCTGTAGCTATACCTAAAGATGAAAATTCTTCAAATTGAGAAGAAATAAATTTAAAACTAGCTCCAAAATGAAAATCACTATTAGGAATTGGAGTTGCATACCCTATAGACAAAGCCCCTTCGCCTGCAGAAAAAGTTCCGGTACTATTACCTATTTCATCAAAACCATTGAATGTTCCATAATTAATGTAAGTAACACCAACATGTATTAGTTTTTCGGTTTGTTTTATTCTAAAAGCAGTTGCTAAAGACCCATAAGTTACATCATCAATAAAATTAACAATGTTAGCACTATAATTATTATCAGTAGTTACATTGACTGCTGCAGGGTTATTTAAGCCTGCTATAGGGTCATTTTTAAAATCAGAAACCACTTTACCTCCTAAAGCAGCACTCCTAGCTGATGTTTCTAAATTCAAAAACTGAAATGTAGACTCCCCACCTATTTGTGCGGAAAGCGTACAAACACAACAAACCATTATAAAATAAAAAAAAACAACTTGTTTCATTAAAGCGAAAATAATACAAACACTCTTTTAAACGCTAAAATTGCACATAAATTTTCTTGTATAATATTATAGCATAAAAAAATCCAAAAAGCTTTTAAGCTATTTGGATTTTTTTATGCTGTGTAAACTTTTTATAAATTATTAAAAATTAAAGTTTAAACCTAGTTTATAATTGATTCCTTTTGTTTCAAAACCAAATGCTTCTTGATAATCTTCATTTAAAATATTTGACACACGTGCAAATAAATCAAAGTTTTCTAGTACTTTTTGGTTTACTTGAAAACCTAATAAATTATATTCTTCTAAAATTGTTGTTGTAAAATTACTATCATTTCTATCTCCTCTATATTGGTATGAGGCTAATATATTTGTTGATTTCGTTATATCGTAACCAATATTGGCATTTACAACATCTTTAGCTATACGGCTTGAATTTGGAACATCTTTTAAATCAGTATACGTATAATTTAAAGATACATTAAGAGCATCATTTGTTAAAAATCTTCCTCTAAATTCAACTTCTACACCTTGCGTCTCAAAATCATCTTCTGCATTCGTACTTACAAAAGTAAGTGGGTCAAAACCTAAGGCATTTTCTTGATTCCTATGAAAATAAACTGCCGACAAACTTATTTTTGAATTTCTTTCATATTTAAATCCTCCTTCAAGTGTTGCACTTTCTTCTGGTTCTAAATCTGGATTTCCTGAAAAAGGGTCATTTAAATCGAATAAAGAAGGAGTAATATAAGCTGTACTATAACTAGATAGTAATTGTAAATAAGCATCTTTTAATTGAATATTATATGATGGGTTAATACTGTATAAAAACTCATTATCATAATCACTATGAATATTTAAGCGACCTCCTAAATTTAAATTAAAACCAAAATCTGAATTATAAACAACATTTACATATGGGTCAACAATATTAAAATCAGCATCTATAGATTGTTGTTCTAAAAAGAAACTCTCTGTATTACTAAAAGAACCATTAACTCCAGCAGCTACTTTTAAACCTAATTCAAACTTTTTTGTAAAAAAAGCATCAAATGTATAGTTAAAACTATCTGTTTCAAAAGTATTTGAAAAAACTCTATCAGACCATGCAAAACCATCTGAATAATTAAATTCAATACCTTCATAAAATTTCAAAGCAATAATATTACCTACTCTTCTTTGTCTACTTCTAAAAGAGTTTTCTCCATCTGTTTGATCAAAATTATCAAATGAGCTATCAATTTCATCAAAATTACCATAAACACCCCAATTAAAATCATCATTAATCTTGTAGTTTAATTTAGCATATAGTCCTGTCTTTTCAAATGGGTCATTTTCAAAAATCTCATTATCAGATAATGGTTCTGCAGCTGATAAACCATTTGTTACTTGATGATTTACCGAAAATAAATAAGATACTTTTTTATAAGATCCATTTAAACCAGCAGAAACTCTAGTGTCATTTAAACTAGTGTTATCTTCTTCTGCATTTTGATTTGTTCCAAAACTAAAATTAAAATTTGCTGCTAATATTTTCTTAGCACTTTCTTTTAATTTTATATTTATTACACCTGCTGAAGCTCCCGAACCAAATAAAGTACTAGCTCCACCTTTTAAAACTTCAATACTTTCTATTTGTTCTAAATTTAATAACCTAAAATCAAATTCACTACTTAAAGCTGAAGGATCATTAACTGTTACTCCATCAATTCTTACTAAAACTTGCCCAGATCTACCTCCACGGACAGAAACTCCTTGAACATTACCCGCATTACTAGTACTTTCATTAATTTGAATACCTGAATATTTATTTAGTACTTCAGACACTGATAAACCTTTACTTTTTTCTATTACATCATTGGTAATTTTAGTTACAACTTTACCCGATGTTTTTGAATTTAATTCAAATTTTGAATCTGAAACAACTTCTACTTCTTTTAATTGCTCCGCTTCTTTGTTATCTTCAGCCTTTTGCTGAGCATAACTAGACAATATAAATGCACATAATAACGCACTTAACCCAAGATTTTTTTTCATGGAGGATTCTTTTAATGGCTAATAGCCAATTTTAATAATTAAATAAATTTTAGACATTGATAAACCTTCTATCCCGAAAAGTATCATCAACTAAATTAAGGCAGGTCTCCTGGCTTGTGTATTATTATCAGTCTTCCCACAAAAAAATGCAGTGACTACATGAAGTAGTGATAATAACCATTCCTACAAAAGGAACTAAACTTACAGTTGCGGGAACAGCTTACGATTTGTTTTTTAAATTAAAAACTTACGTAATTCCCTTTTAATTTTTAAAACTTGATAGTTTTAAAAAACCTAAATTCGGCGCAAAAATAATTTGTATTTCTACATAAAAAAAAGATTTACCTCCTTTATTTTCGATAAACAAAATATCCCTATTACATTTGTAATATTCTTGAGAATTTATTGAAAAAACATATGATACATTACATATCTGGTGGCGAGCGTTCTGGTAAAAGTAACTATGCGCAAGACTTAGCATTAACACTTTCAGACAACCCTACTTATGTGGCTACTTCAAGAATTTGGGATGTTGATCATCAAAAACGCATTGATAGACATGTAGATGATCGTGATGAACGTTGGACTTCTATTGAAGAAGAAAAACAATTGTCTACAGTTATCCATACTAATGAAACTTATGTTATTGATTGCGTAACTTTATGGTTAACTAATTTTTTTGTTGATCATAAAAACAATATAGAATTAGCTTTAGCTGAAGCAAAAAAAGAATTTGATAAACTATTAGATATAAATGCTAATATTATTATAATTTCTAATGAAATAGGTATGGGAGTTCATGCACAAACCGAGGTTGGCCGTAAGTTTACTCAATTACAAGGTTGGATGAATCAACATATTGCTAAACATGCTAACAAAGCTACTTTTATGGTTAGCGGATTACCTTTAAAACTTAAATAATGGATTTTAATATTACGCCTACAAACAAAGACATTGTTAAAAGTTTACAACATAAAATAGACACAAAAACCAAACCTATTGGTGCACTTGGTCAGTTAGAAGAAATTGCATTACAAATTGGAACTATTCAACAGGCAATAACTCCTCAATTGAACAAACCAACCATGTTAGTTTTTGCTGCCGATCATGGTATTGCAAAAGATAATGTTGTTAATGCATACCCTCAAGAAGTTACCGCCCAAATGGTTTTAAATTTTTTAAACGGAGGAGCCGCTATTAATGTATTTTGCAAACAAAACGATATTAATTTAAAGGTTATTGATGCTGGTGTAAACTATGATTTTAAACAAGTTAATGGTTTAATTGATGCTAAAATTGATTTTGGTACACAAAACATGAATAAAGCTCCAGCTATGACAAATGAGCAATTAAAGTTAGCCATTTCTAAAGGAGCTCTTTTAATTGAAAATGAATTTAATAATGGTTGTAATTGTATTGGTTTTGGCGAAATGGGTATAGGAAACACCTCGTCAGCAGCATTATTAATGCATAAATTTACAAATATATCTATTGAAGATTGTGTTGGTGCTGGAACCGGTTTAAATAAAGAGCGTATAAAAACGAAAACAAATGTTTTAGAAAGTATTTTCAAAAAATATAATGTAAACACTCCTCAAGAAATAATGCAACATTTTGGAGGGTTTGAAATTGCAATGATTGCTGGCGCAATGTTAAAAGCTGCAGAACTTAAAATGACTATTCTAGTAGATGGTTTTATTGTTACTTCTGCTCTATTATATGCACATGCAATA
>CAZJGP010000088.1:0-2841 GCA_964545595.1 uncultured Flavobacteriaceae bacterium
ATTTATTGTTTTGTTAGTAAATGAATTTGTGTGTCTCTAAAAAGAGGCACTTTTCAAGTCGCAAATATAGGTTTTTAATTTTTAATTAATATAATATAGAGCCAATAAATACTTAGTTTTTTGAATATAAAAAAAGCCCTACTCGTTAGGGCTTTTTTATTTTTTTGTTTCTTTTAAAGAATATTACTATTCCACCGTAACGGACTTAGCAAGATTTCTTGGCTGGTCTACGTTCTTACCAAGCATTACTGCAATATGATATGATAATAATTGTAATGATATTGTTGTCAGTAATGGTGTAAAGGGTTCTAATGTATCTGGTACTTCAATTACATGATCTGCAATTTCTTTAATACTAATATCTCCTTTTGGAACAATACCAATAACTTTTCCGTTTCTTGATTTTATTTCTTGAACACTACTCACTACTTTTTCATAATGACCTTTTCTTGTTGCTATAACTACAACAGGCATATTTTCATCAATTAAAGCAATTGGTCCGTGTTTCATTTCTGCAGCTGGGTATCCTTCTGCATGTATATATGAAATTTCTTTTAATTTTAAAGCTCCTTCAAGTGCAACAGGGAAGTTGTAACCTCTTCCTAAGTATAAGAAATCGCTAGTGTCTTTGTAAATTTTAGCAATTTCTTCAATTTTATCATTTTCTTCAAGAGCCAAAGATACCTTACCTGGTATTTGTTCCATTTCATGAAGTAAATAATGATATTCAGAATTGTCAATTGATCCTTTTTGTTTTCCTAAACGAAGAGCAATTAATGATAATACTGTTATTTGTGTTGTAAATGCTTTTGTAGAAGCTACACCTATTTCAGGACCAGCATGGGTATATGCTCCGGCATCAGTTTCTCTAGAGATAGATGAACCTACAACATTACATACGCCAAATACAAATGCGCCTTTTTCTTTTGCAAGTTTTATAGCAGCCATTGTATCAGCAGTTTCTCCACTTTGAGAAATTGCAATTACAATATCGTCTTTGTCAATAATTGGATTTCTGTATCTGAATTCAGAAGCATATTCAACTTCTACTGGAATACGGGCAATTTCTTCAAAAATATATTCAGCAACTAAACCAGCATGCCATGATGTTCCGCAGGCAACTATTATAATTCTTTTGGCATTCATGAACTTGAAGATATTATCATCAATTCCTGCCATTTTAATTACACCTTCATCAGCTAATAATCTACCTCTATAAGTGTCGGTAATAGCGTGTGGCTGTTCGTATATTTCTTTAAGCATAAAGTGGTCAAAGCCACCTTTTTCTATTTGTTCTAAGTTTATTTTTAATTCCTGTACATAAGGAACAACATCGGCACCATTATCAATTTTAGAAACTTTTACTCCGTCTTTTATACTAATACTAGCCATTTCTCCATCTTCTAGATAGATGGCATTATTGGTGTATTCTATAAAAGGCGATGCGTCTGATGCTATAAAATACTCATCTCTACCTACACCAATTGCAAGTGGGCTACCAAGTCTAGCTACAACTAGTTCGTCTGGGTTTCTTTTATCGAAAACAGTAATTGCATAAGCACCGATTGCTTGGTTTAATGCTATTTGTACTGCCTTTTGTAAGCTTATTTGTTCGTTTTTCTTTACGTCTTCAATCAGGTTTATTAATACTTCGGTATCTGTATCTGAATGAAAAGTGTAGCCTCTACTTATTAATTCTTTTTTTAATGGGTCATAGTTTTCTATAATTCCATTATGAATAATAACAAGATTACCAGAATTAGAATAGTGTGGGTGAGAGTTAGTGTCATTTGGTACACCATGAGTTGCCCAACGAGTGTGTCCAATCCCTATTTTACCAATATTTTTTTTATTTTCTTGAATTACAGATTCTAAATCTGCGACTTTACCTTTGGTTTTGCTTAAGTCAATTTCGTGACCATTATAAAGAGCAATTCCTGCTGAATCATAACCCCTGTATTCAAGTCTTTTAAGTCCTTTTATTACAATAGGGTATGCTTCTCTGTGTCCTATATAGCCTACAATTCCACACATTTTGATTATGTTTTTTTAGTTTAGTTTTCGTTGTTTGATGATATAAACTGTAAAGTTATGCGGGGTCTTAAGTTTTCAATATCATTATCTGGATCATTTGCTTCTGTACCATATAATGGCACAACTCCAAAGCTTAGTATTGACTCTTCATTAATGAATTGTTGAGGCTCAATATTTGAAGTTTGTATGCGAGTAATGTTTGTGTTTGTTATATCGCTAGTAGTAGATATAGCTAATGTTACATTTAAGTCATTATCGTCGCCTATGTTTTCGCTGTCTTGATTTAATATGCCGGCTAAGTGTTCTGTAATGTTTATTTCGTAAGTAATTAGATTATTATCGTCACGTATTATTTCGTTAGTAAAATTTCCATCTTCATCTTGTTCTCTAATAGCAATAAGGTGCTCTTCAGGCCCTTGATTGTTATAGTCAATTAAGGGTGAGCCAGATTCAAGAGCTGTTACCATTATATTATTTGGTAAATTTTCTTCAGAAAAAAACTCACTATTTTCATTAACTGTTAATTTTAATGTTGCATTATTAAGCAGTAGGTTGTTTTCTGATTCCTCTGACTCTGGGTTTGGGGTTAGACTCGAAGGTATGTTAATTGTAATTGTTGCAAAACTACCTAGTCCGCCTTCTAATAAAATATCTTCATTAGCATTTGTTGTAGGTTGTTCTTCCCCTCCTTCTTTGTTAATAAGACTAATATTGGCAGGTGTGGTTGTTATATCGGCTGGGGTATTATTTAATAAAAATGTACTTACTACAGTTTCAGGTTCTTCTGAGGCTTCATCAGAAGTTTCG
>CAZJGP010000089.1:0-7937 GCA_964545595.1 uncultured Flavobacteriaceae bacterium
TTTTTTTGTTTATTATCTTTTAACAACAACTTGTGTTGCTCAATGGTCTTAGAGTCATTTCGTATTGCTGGTCCTGTTTGAATATCTTTAGGGTCTGCTTTTTCTATTTTAGCAATCGTTTCTTTTATAATAGGCTTTAAAATATTAAAATCTATTTCAAAATTATCACACACATCCTTAGCCTGTGTGTACATAAAGTTACTAAAGTTATTTGCAAAGACTGCTGCAACGTGTAATGCTTTTCGTTGTTCTGAATTTATTCTATAAGTAATATCAGAGATGCTTTGCGCTAAGCTTAATAGCAAATTTTCATTAACCTTTGTATTAGCCTCAACTCCAATCGGAACTTCCTTAAAATTAATTTCTAAATCTTTATTAAAACTTTGTACAGGGTACAGAACACCATAATTTTCTAAATTAGAAAACACATCTATTTTTGTAGCTCCTGAGGTATGTACAACTAAACCTTTTAATTTAGATAAATCTTTAGCACATTCATGTAACGAGTTGTCATTATAGGTTACAATGTATACTTCTGCTGAAGCAATATTTAATAAATTAGTAGTAATTGGCACATTACAACCTTTAATTACCGCTCCTTTTCTATTATAATTTTGGAGCAATAGCACATTAGGATTTTCTTGTAAAGTTTTACATAAATGCGAACCCACATTACCTGCTCCTAAAACAACTACTTTAATCATGGTATAAAAATAGGCATTTGATTTATTAATACATATAAAAACAAAAAGAGGCTTAATCTATATATCTAATAAATATACCCATAGTATTTCTATAAAAATGTCTTAATAAGATAGTCCAAACAAGAGCCATTACGTAAATTTGCACAAAAATTACATTGTATGTTTGCTAAAAAAATTGCAAGTATTGTTTTCTCTACACGCCTAATGGCGATTCTTTTTATTGTTTTTGCTATTGCTATGGGAATTGGAACTTTTTTAGAAGATGCTCACGGAACTACTGCTGCTCGAATTTGGATTTATAACGCTTGGTGGTTTGAACTAATAATGTTTTTATTTTTAGTTAATTTTTCAGGAAATATAGCGCGTTATAAACTTTATAAAATTGAAAAATGGCCTACACTTTTACTTCACTTATCTTTTATATTAATATTACTTGGTGCTTTTGTAACTAGATATATAAGCTATGAAGGAGTTATGCCTATTCGTGAAGGAGAAACAACTAATAAATTCCTTTCAGAACGCACATACCTTACTGCTTATATTGATGGCGATTTTAAAAACAGTACTGGTCAATTACAACGTAAAGTCATTAAAAAGAAATTAGAAATTGCTGAGCCAACAAACAATAGCTTTAAAATTAAAACAGATTACAACGAGCAACCTGTTTTCATAGAATATGTTGATTTTATTAATGGAGCTGAAGAAGGTTTAGTGCCTGATGATAATGGGAAACTCTTTCTTAAAATGGTGGAAGCTGGAGAAGGTGAGCGTCATGATCATTTTCTAGAAGAAGGTCAAGTAAGTAATATTCATAATATTTTATATGCTTTTAACAACCCTACTCAAGGTGCTGTAAATATTGGTTTTGAAAATGGTAATTACACTATATCATCTCCTTTTGAAGGAACATACATGCGTATGGCCGACCAAAAAAGAGGTGATGTAATTAAAGATACTATTCAGCCTTTACAAATGCGTTCATTATACCAAATGGCAGGTACACAATTTGTATTTCCGGAGCCTGCAGTAAAAGGTAATTACGACATTATTGCTTCTCCAATAAAAGAGAAAGGACAACAAGATGCTTTAATTGTTAACGTATCTACTAACGGAAAAACAAAACAATATAAATTACTTGGTGGTAAAGGATTTATAAATGAATTTAAACAATATAAAATAGGAAACTTAGATATTGCAATGCGCTATGGTTCTGATGAATTAGAGCTACCATACTCTTTAAAATTAAAAGATTTTATTGCTACAAAATATCCTGGAACCGAAAAAGGATATTCTGCCTTTAAAAGTAAAGTTGATCTTGTTGATGGTGACCGAGTTGAAGCTCATGAAATTTTCATGAATAATGTATTTGACTATCAAGGATATCGTTTTTTTCAAGCTTCGTTTGATGCCGATGAAAAAGGAACTATCCTTTCTGTAAATCATGATTTTTGGGGAAGTTGGATTACTTATATAGGTTATGCTTTATTATACATAGGTCTTATGGCTATCTTATTTTTAAAAGGCTCTCGTTTTAAAGTATTAGAAAAAACATTAAGCGATATCAAAATTAAAAAAACAGCCTTAAGCTTACTGCTTTTAATTACCGGTCTTAATTTCACTAATGTAGAAGCACAAAGTATTTTAAGTACTAACAACCATTTATCGCCTTCTAAAAAACAATTTGACTCTATTATTAAAGCCAATAAAGTAAGCGAAGAACATGCTGCAAAATTTGGTGCATTAGTCATTCAGGATGAAAGCGGGCGAATGAAACCCGTTAATACTTTTGCTTCTGAATTATTACGTAAACTAAGTAAACGCGACAATTACGAAGGTTTAAATGCCGACCAGGTAATGCTTTCTATGATTGAAAACCCATTAGTTTGGTACAATGTTCCTTTAATTTATATTAAAAAAGAAAATGACAGTATTCGTAAAATACTAGGTACTCCTAAAGGAGAAAAAAGAGTTGCTTTAGTAGATTTATTTGAAAAGAACGGTACTTATAAATTAGAACCCTATTTAGAAGGCGCAACAAGTACAAACACGCCTAGTAATTTTGAGAAAGATTTTATACACACACACGAAAAATTCTATTTACTTAATAGCGCATTAAGTGGTGGGGTATTAAGAATATTCCCTATACCAGAAGATGATAATAATAAATGGGTTGCTCCCCCTGCTTTAAACGAAGCCAAACTTACCGGTATCGATTCTTTATTTACAAAACAAATAATTCCTTTATATCGTTCTGCTCTAGTAGAAGCTAGAAAAACAAATGATTACGAGAAAGCTAATTTATATTTAAATGGTTTAAAAAACTTCCAAAATAAATTTGGTAATGAAGTTTTACCTTCTGACTCTAAAGTTAAAGCTGAACTTGCATACAATAAATATGATGTTTTTAGAAGCTTATATACTTATTATATGCTTGGTGGTTTACTAATGTTAATATTTGTAATTACCCAGATATTTAATGACAATAAAGTAATTAGATTATTAATAGCTATTTCAAAATATACTATTGTTATTTTATTCTTAATACATACAGCTGGTTTAATAGTTCGTTGGTATGTATCTGGCCATGCACCTTGGAGTGACGCTTACGAATCTATGATATATGTTGCTTGGGCTACACAGTTTTTTGGTATTGCCTTAGGTAGAAAAAGTGATTTAACTATTGGTGCAACAGCTTTTGTAACTTCAATAATATTAATGGTTGCACATTGGAACTGGATGGACCCTGCAATTGCAAACCTACAACCTGTATTAAATTCTTATTGGTTAATGATACATGTAGCGGTTATTGTTGCTAGTTATGGACCTTTTATTTTAGGAGCAATTCTTGGTGCTTTAACGCTTATTCTTATGATTCTTACCACAAAAAAGAATAAAAATAAAATGGCTTTAAACATTAAAGAACTTACTGTTGTTAATGAAATGTCATTAACAATTGGTTTAGTAATGTTAACTATTGGAAACTTTTTAGGTGGGCAATGGGCTAATGAAAGTTGGGGACGTTACTGGGGATGGGACCCAAAAGAAACTTGGGCTTTAATTAGTATTATGGTTTATGCATTTGTAATACACATGCGTTTAGTACCAGGTTTACGTGGACGTTGGACATATAACTTTGCTTCATTAATTGCTGTAGCTACTATTATGATGACTTATTTTGGTGTTAACTTTTACCTATCAGGCTTACACTCTTACGCTAGCGGAGACCAAGTGATAACACCTGATTTTGTTTGGTACTCTTTTGCCGTTGCTTTTGCTTTAGGAGCGGTTTCATACTGGAGATATAAAGTACATTATAAAAAGAAATAAATTCTTTTAAACTAGAGAATCTTATTAAAAGAAAAAGAGCCTTATTCTATACACAGAATAAGGCTCTTTTTCTTTAAGTTTATTTTTTTTAAAAATCTTCTAAAAAATCATCATTCTTGAAACCAATAAGGTGTAATTTTTCTTGAGAACGTGTTATAGCGGTATACAACCATCGTAAATAATCTTTATTAACTCCTTCAGGTAAATATGGCTGTTCTACATAAACGTGTGGCCATTGTCCACCCTGCGATTTATGACATGTTATTGCATAAGAGAATTTAACCTGCAATGCATTGAAAAATGAATTGTTTTTAACAGCCATAAACTTTTTATACTTAGAAGTCAAATCATCATAATCTTTCAAAACTTCTTGGTATAATTGATTACTTTCTTCATAAGTCATCGATGCACTTTCTGATGTTAAGGTATCTAATATTAAAACTGTTTCAAAAGGTTGCATATTAGGATAATCAATCATGCGTATTTTAACTTCTGCAAAGCGAAAAGAATATAACTCTCTAATTGCAAAAATTTCAAGAACTTCAATAATATCTCCGTTTGCAATAAAACCCGCTTCTGAGTTTGTTTCTAACCAAAAGTAATTATTTTTAACAACCATTAAATAATCGCCTGTAGAAAGCTCATCATCTTTATATAAAATACGCTCTCTAATTTGTTGATTGTATTGATTAGCTCTTTTATTAGAACGTACAATAATCACAGTACCCTCGTGACCATGTTTACTGTATGAATCTTGTAAACACTCTATAATCTCGTTTCCTTCGATCATACGTTGTACATCTTTAAAACCCTCAATTTCAAATTTGAAAGTATCAAAAAAAGAACTCTGCAACAACTCTCTTAATTCGGTTGCATTTTTTAAAACCCCGCTATCTAATGTTTGCCTAACAACCTCATTTAACTCAATTGTTTTTACATTTTTATCAAAGTTAAGCTCTAAAATATCTTCATTTAGAGCTGGACTTAAGTCTGATTTTACAGGGGGCAACTGTGCTGTATCTCCAATAAAAAGAACTTTGCAGTTTTTACCTGCATATACATATTGCAATAAATCATTTAACAATGAGCCATTTTCAAACATTTTACTTTCCGATGGTAAATCAGGAATCATAGACGCTTCATCAACAATAAAAAGCGTGTTTGTCATTTTATTCTGCTTAAGCGTAAAAGAAACCCCTCCATTACTAGCCTTCTTAGGGTAGTATATATGTCTGTGAATAGTTTGTGCTTGTTTACCCGAATAATTACTTATAACCTTAGCTGCGCGCCCTGTAGGTGCTAACAAAACACTTTTCATTTTAGCATTCCAAAGCTGTGACACTAAAGCACCTATAAGCGTTGTTTTACCCGTACCAGCATATCCTTTCAATAAAAATAAAGAAGACTCATCATCATTAAATAAAAAATCAGATAGCATTAACAAACATTCATCTTGACTTGAAGTTGTATTATGCGGGAATTTATTAGTAAGTAATTTATAAAAACTGGAGGCGTTCAAATTGTGAAATAAATAAGAATATTAAAGATTTATCAAAGATAACTAAGAAAAAATTGCTAAGTACTTTTGTGATTCAAAAAAAATTGTAGATTTGTCAAAAGATAAACAATTAAAAAATTAACATGAAGTTTCTAGTACAATTAGTATTGTGGGTAGTAATTGCCTTTTTAGGATTTAAAGTTTACGACTCTGTATATAGTTCTGTAAGATTTCAAGAAATTAAAGAAGAACGTTTTGCTAAAGTTGTAACTAAGCTTAAAGATATTCGTAAAGCACAGTTAGCACATAAAACAGTAAATGGTACTTTTGCAAGCTCTTTTGAAAACTTAAGCAAGTTTATTGACACTGCTAAATTTCAAATAACACAACGTAGAGATTCAAGTTTTACTCGTTACGACAAAGCTTTACGTATTGATAAATCTGTAGATACTGTGGTTGTAGACATTTTAGGATATGAATCTGTTAAAGATTCTTTATTTAAAAACTCTGATAGATACAATAGATTTAATAGTATTGCTGTAACTGATAGTAAAACTGCTCCAATTACAATGGAAACAGGAATTATCACTAAAAACGAAACAGACTACCCTGTGTTTAAAGCTACTATTAACAAAAGAGATGTTCTTTTTGATCAAGACGAAACTTATGTTAGTGAAGAAGAAAAAGCACAATCGGTTGAAGAAATTAATGGAGATAATATATTTGTAGGTTCATTAGACGAAATCAACACTAACGGTAACTGGCCAATCGTTTATGACAAGTAAGCCTGTTTTCGACATACAGATAACAACATATAGTTTATCCATTCAATTAAGTTTGAATGGATTTTCTTTTTGTATTGCTTCGCCTAATGGCGAAATAATAACATCATACAAAGAAAGTAATACCGAAGAAAATTTAAACGAATCAGACTTATTAATTAAAGTTAAAGATGCTTTTAACAACAAGCCTGAACTACAAGCTTCTTTTGAAAAGGTTGAAATAATTTATCAGAATGAGTTATTTACATTAGTTCCTAAAGATATTTTTAAAGAAGAAAATATTATTGATTATTTAGATTATTCAATAAAGACTTTAGCAACTGATTATATTACCCACGAAACTATTCCTGACACAGATATTGTAAATATTTTTATTCCGTACATAAACATAAACAATTATCTAATAGACAAATTAGGATCTTTTAATTACAAACATTCTAGTTCTGTGTTAATAGAAAGTATTTTAAAAAAAGACAACACCGACACAAAAGTATATACACTAATAAGCGATGGTCTTTTTGAAGTTATTATTACAAAAGAAAACAACTTGCTTTTGTTTAATACCTTTACCTACTCTACTAACGAAGATGTTTTGTATTACCTATTATTTTGTATGGAACAACTATCTTTGTCTCCTGACGAAGTAGAGGTTATTCTATTATCTAATGTTAATGAAGATCTATACAACTTATTATACACTTATATAAGATACGTTAAAAAAAGTAATGCTAAAGCAGAAATACTTTTACACGAATTAGTTTTGAATACATGAGAATAATATCCGGAAAACATAAAAGTAAAAGGTTAAGCGCACCTAAAAAACTACCTGTAAGACCAACTACAGATATGTCTAAAGAAGCCTTATTCAACATTATTAACAATCACTATTACTTTAATCAAGTAAGTGTATTAGATGTTTTTTCAGGAACAGGAAATATAAGCTACGAATTTGGATCTCGAGGAACAGAACAAATAACAGCAGTAGACAAACATTATGGTTGCGTAAACTTTATTGAAAAAACAGCTCAAGAATTAGACCTGCCAATTAATGTTATTAAAAGTGATGTTTACACCTATTTAGAAAAGACAAAAAATTCATACGATATTATTTTTGCCGACCCTCCTTACGATTTTGAAGATAGTCAATTTCATAAAATTGCAGATTTAGTATATGCCAACAACTTATTAGAACCTGACGGAATGTTAATTATTGAACATTCTAAACACTCAAAATTAGATAATCATCCTAATTTTAGTTTTGATAAACGTTACGGCGGATCTGTTTTTAGTTTTTTTGAAAACGAAGTTGCCGAAGAAAATGACGATGATGTTAAACTTGAAATAGTTTAATAAAACCAAATAAAACAAAAAGAGCTAATCAATAAATTAGCTCTTTTTTTATAATAAAATATAAAAAGCGAGTCTATAAGCCGGATCCTGTATTCTTAAAAAGAACCCTTATCATTTATCTGCGATAATTATTACTAATTACCTGTAACCGCCTACCCTCCAACTTGAGCGCGTAACCCTTGTAACGCTGGTTTACATGACGTTGCACCGCATAGAGTTTACCTGGTTTCACTACAGCATTACCTGTACCTGCTTTCTGTTGCACTTGTCCATATC
>CAZJGP010000090.1:0-8073 GCA_964545595.1 uncultured Flavobacteriaceae bacterium
GGTATATCTAAATTCAAATAAACTTAAACTTTTCAATACGCGCTGTCAATCAATATGTCAATGAACTACTCTGTTTTACCAGAGTCTTTACTTGTTAATAAAGGATAACTAAACCACTTTATTTCTTTATCGCCTTGTTTCCTTAGCAGGGTGCAAAGATAATCACTTTTTTAACTTTAACAAGAAATAAATTAAGTTTTTTAAATTTATTTTTTTGAAGCTTTCAAAATAATTAACTCTACTATTTTAATGAACTACCGCTTGCTATTCATTGTAATAAACTGCGCTGCTAGCGGGCTGCAAAACTACAACTCTTTTTCTGTTTACAAACTATCTTTTCACCTTTATTTTTATTTTATTTTTTAAAACATAGATATATTGGTAGTTACAAGAAATAAATTATCTAAAGCGGCTATTTTTTTTACGTTAGGGATTGAACGACCTGTTTGAAATCCTTGGAACGTAGTGGAAAGATTGAGTAGCGAAAGCCCGACCCAAAGGGGAACGCCCTTATATTGTTGTTATGATTTAAAAAAAACTTAACATACAATAGTATTATACCATAACACTAATAAACCAACCGGCTCTCTATTTTTTCTTAATTACATAATTAGGCTCATACCCTTTCCATATATCTACTAAACTGTAAAAAGAAACATTTGTAGCTGTAGGTTGTCTTTCTAAAATTCCATCTTGAAAGCTACGTTGCAGAATATCCTCTATTAAATAATCTTCATAAACTTCTGTTGGCTGAAACTCTCTTTTTAATGATATATTAAAAAAATGTGCTGTACGATCATAAACAAAAGCTTTAAAACCGCTTCGATACTCTTTAATAAGATCATACATTGTAATTCCGGTTTGCCTGTGCACCAACTTCACTAAAATTTGCCCTTCGGTTCTTGTTAGCTTTTTTAACTCTGGAGCAAAACGATCTTGCATAAAACGTTGCATTTTTTTTATATGCTTTTTTCTATGTCGTTTTTTTGTTATGTCTTCTAAGTTATTAACCAAACTTATCAAAGTATCTGCCGCTAATTTAGCATACGGATATACTTTTCTTGTTTTTCTTTTTAATATCAAATACTTTTTACGAGCCAGTTTATTTTGATGTTTTATTTTATCTAAGATCAACACTTCATTTAAAGCAATAGATTTTACAGCTACACTATCTCCTTCTATTAGATAACTAAATTGTTCACTTTTAACAGAAGTAATAGAATCAATTACTTGAGCATGTGATATTGCTCCTAAAAAAAACAATACTATATATAAGACTAATCTTTTCATTATTAATATTAACAACTATAATTATACCAAAAATACCAATATAGATTATAATGTATCTTTAGAATTATTAAATTCGTATAAAATTAAGAAATAGATTATGGCTAAAAAGAGCATACTTAATAAAGAGTCGATGACTTTTTTAGAAAAATATTTAAATAATGCCGCTCCTACTGGTTACGAATGGGAAGGTCAAAAAATATGGATGGATTACCTAAAGCCATATGTTGATGATTTTATTACGGATACTTACGGTACAGCCGTTGGTGTTATAAACCCTGATGCTGAATTTAAAGTTGTAATTGAAGGTCATTCTGATGAAATATCTTGGTATGTAAATTATATTACTGACGATGGATTAATATATGTTATCAGAAACGGAGGTAGTGACCATCAAATTGCTCCTTCTAAACGTGTTAATATTCATACAAAAAACGGAATTGTAAAAGGTCTTTTTGGATGGCCTGCAATACATACTCGTAGAGGTGGCACTAAAGAACAACCACCAAAATTAGATAATATTAGTATTGATGTTGGGTGCACTACGAAAGAAGAAGTTTTAGAACTTGGCGTTCATGTTGGTTGTGTTATTACTTACCCTGACGAATTTATGGTTTTAAATAAAAACAAATTTGTTTGCCGTGCCTTAGATAACCGAATGGGTGGTTTTATGATTGCCGAAGTTGCTCGTTTACTAAAAGAAAACAACATTAAGCTTCCTTTTGGATTGTATGTAACAAATTCAGTTCAAGAAGAAATTGGTTTACGCGGTGCGCAAATGATTACGGAAACAATTAAACCTGACGTTGCTATTGTAACTGATGTTTGCCACGATACTACAACACCAATGATTGACAAAAAAGTAGAAGGTGATAGTAAAATTGGTGCCGGACCTGTAATATCATACGCTCCAGCAATACAACAAAAATTACGTGATCGTATTATTGAAGCTGCCGAAAAGAACGAGATTCCTTTCCAACGCCATGCATCGAGCAGAGCAACTGGTACTGACACCGATGCTTTTGCTTACAGTAACGGGGGTGTAGCCTCTGCATTAATATCATTACCATTACGCTACATGCACACTACAGTGGAAATGGTACACCAAGAAGATGTTGAAAATGTTATTAAATTAATTTACGAAAGTTTACTTACTATTAAAAACGGTGAAACTTTTAGTTATTTTGACTAATTAGCATTGAGTTATCTGTATCAAGTTTATTAGTTTTAAAAACTAATAAACTTGATACTTTATACTACAACAATTAATGGCCGACGAATTTGTTGACATATTAAACACAAATGGTTCCCTTACAGAGAAAAAAAAGCTGAAATCTGAAGCTCATAAAAAAGGGCTTTGGCATGCTAGCACTCAAATTTGGATTTATACACCAAAAGGAGAAATACTTATTCAAAAGCGTACAGCTAACAAAGACACTTACCTCAACTTATGGGATATTTCGGTTGCGGGGCATTTAAGTGCTGGAGACTCCCCTATTGCTGCATCTATTCGAGAAATTAAAGAAGAAATTGATTTAATTATTCCTGCGGAAGCACTACAATTTTTAAAAACTGTAAAAAATAGCAAAAAACCTAGCCCATCAATAATTGATAACGAATTTAATCATTTATTTATATGTTGCTCAACTATAAATATTAACGAATTACAACTTCAACCTGAAGAAGTAGCCTCTGTTAAATTACTACCCATTAATGAATTTAAAAACCAGCTAGCTAACAACTACACCAAATTTGTTCCGCACGGAATGGAATACTACAATTACATACTAAGTAATATATTAACAGCTTTAAAAAATAACTCTACTAAATAAGCTACAAGCTAAAAACAAAAATAGTTGCAAACATTAGGGGTTCTGCTTATGTTTGTAATCAATAATTTATTTTAGAAATGGGAAGAGCTTTTGAATTTCGTAAGGCGCGAAAAATGAAACGTTGGTCAGCAATGGCTAAAACGTTTACACGTATTGGTAAAGATATTGTTATGGCCATTAAAGAAGGTGGTCCTGATCCTGATACTAATTCACGTTTACGTGCTGTAATTCAGAATGCAAAGGCAGCTAACATGCCTAAAGAAAATGTTGAGCGTGCTATAAAACGTGCTACCGACAAAGATCAGAGTGATTACAAAGAAGTTCTTTTTGAAGGTTATGCTCCGCATGGTATTGCCATTATTGTTGAAACTGCAACAGACAACAACAACCGCACTGTTGCTAACGTTCGTGCTCATTTTAACAAATGTAACGGTAACTTAGGAACATCTGGATCTGTAGAATTTATGTTTGACCATACTTGCAATTTCCGTATTAACGGAGAAGGTATTGATGTGGAAGAAATGGAATTAGAATTTATTGATTTTGGTGCTGAAGAGATTTTCCAGGATGAAGATGGTGTATTAATTTACGCTCCTTTTGGTAGTTTTGGTGCCATTCAAAAAGAGTTAGAAAAACGCGAGATTGAAATAATTTCTTCTGGCTTTGAACGTATTCCACAAGTAACTAAAGAACTTAGTGGAGATGCGGTTGCTGAAGTAGAAAAATTATTAGAAAGATTAGAAGAAGATGACGACGTGCAAAACGTTTACCATTCTATGGTAGAGGCTTAAAATACTCTATATATAACATTTCAAAAAATTCAGAATTATAAATATAATTCTGAATTTTTTGTTTATTAATAGTTTTGCCTTTAAAAAAACAAATTATTGTTAAAGCTTCTTTAAGTGTTAATAACTTGATTTTTTTAACGGGTTTAATATTGTATTTTTACAGTTATAACAAACGAAACCGAATGAGAAAAATAATAGCTATTGCCAATCAAAAGGGAGGTGTTGGTAAAACAACCACATCAGTAAACTTAGCAGCATCATTAGGTGTACTTGAAAAAAAAGTACTTCTTATAGATGCCGATCCGCAAGCTAATACCACATCAGGATTAGGAATCGATGTAGAAACCGTAGAAGTTGGTACTTACCAATTATTAGAACACACTGCTAATATTCAAGATGTAATTATAGAAACTACTGCTCCTAACGTAGATTTAGTGCCTGCACATATAGACTTAGTTGCTATTGAAATTGAATTAGTAGACAAAAATGAACGTGAGTATATGCTTAAAAAAGCATTAGCACCTATTATTAATGATTATGATTTTATTTTAATAGATTGCGCTCCTTCATTAGGTTTATTAACCTTGAACGCATTAACATCTGCTAACTCTGTAGTAATACCTATTCAATGTGAATATTTTGCGTTAGAAGGTTTAGGTAAATTACTTAACACTATCAAAAGTGTTCAAAAAATACACAATGCAAATTTAGATATTGAAGGTCTTTTACTTACTATGTATGATGCCCGTTTACGATTATCTAACCAAGTTGTAGAAGAAGTTCAAAAGCACTTTAACGAAATGGTTTTTAAAACCATTATACAACGTAATGTTCGTTTAAGTGAGGCTCCAAGTTATGGAGAAAGTATTATAAATTACGATGCGTCGAGTAAAGGAGCTACAAACTACCTTAACTTAGCAAAAGAAATTATAGAAAAAAACAAATAGAATAAGCTGTTTATGGCTAAAGCAATTAAAAAGCAAGCATTAGGGCGTGGATTATCTGCGCTTTTAAAAGATCCCGAAAACGATATTCAATCAGCTGATGATAAAGGTGCCGACAAACTAGTAGGTAGTATTGTTGAACTAGACTTGGATAGCATTGAGGTTAACCCTTTTCAACCACGTACTAGCTTTAATGAAGAAGCCTTAAACGAATTAGCTAGTTCTATTCGTGAACTTGGCCTAATTCAGCCTATTACTGTGCGTAAATTAGGTTATGACTCTTTTCAACTTGTTAGTGGAGAGCGTCGTTTTAGAGCTTGTAAGCTGCTTGGTTTAAAAGCTATTCCTGCCTACATACGTATTGCCAATGACAATGAGTCTTTAGCAATGGCATTGGTTGAAAATATTCAACGACAAGACTTAGACCCTATTGAAGTCGCTCTTTCATACCAAAGATTAATTGATGAAATTAATTTAACACAAGAACAAATGAGCGAACGTGTTGGTAAAAAACGTTCTACTATTACGAACTACCTTCGTTTGCTTAAACTAGACCCTATTATCCAAACCGGAATGCGAGATGGTTTTTTAAGTATGGGACATGGTAGAGCTTTAATTAACATTGAAGATCACGATGTACAAATAGATGCTTATGAAAAAGTAATTAGCGATTCTTTATCTGTACGCGCAACAGAAGATTTAGTTAGAAGTCTTACTAATAAGGAAACTACCGCCACTAAAAAAGCAAGTAAACAAACTCCTTCATTCGTTGCTGCTGCAACTTCTGAAATATCAGAGTTTTTTGGAGCTAAAATCGACGTTAAAGCTGCTGCAAATGGTAAAGGTAAAATTTCAATTCCTTTTTCTTCGAAAGAAGATTTTAACCGTATTTTGAAGCTATTAAAACGTGATTAAACATTTATTCTTCGTAATTACTTTTTTTATTTCTATAAGTGCATTTTCGCAAGCCGATCACTCATGGAAACTTTTATCATCTGATTCTACATCGATAGATACGGCTAGAGCCGAAAAAAAACTAGCTCGCATTAAGCGAAGAGAAGCAAGGAAATTAAAAAACACTAGACCATACGATGCTTTAGCTCCTTCTAAAGCTGCATTTTACTCTGCTGTTTTACCTGGTTTAGGTCAAGCATATAATGGTCAATATTGGAAAATACCTATTGTTTATGGTGCACTTGGTACGGGAATAGGTATTGCCATTTGGAATCAAAACCAGTTCGATGACTTAAGAGATATTTACAAAAACCGCTTATTAGGAATTACTACGGATAGGTTTTTTGATCAAGAAAACAATGTTGCCATTGTATCGGATGAAAGTTTAGTTTCTGCTTTTGAAAATTTTGAGCAACAAAGAGATCTTTCTATACTTATTTCAGTAGGGATTTATGTTTTAAATATAATTGATGCCAATGTTACTGCTCACTTACAACAATACAATTTAAATAAAAATCTTACTTTAAACCCTAAAATAGATTTAGGAGATTTTACAAATGGTCCAAATTACGGACTTTCTTTAGGCTATACATTTTAAAGGTAAACGCTCCAAATTATGTATATTCGCCATTGAATTACATATTACCAAGATTATAAATTACAACAATGAAGATAGCATTATTAGGATACGGGAGAATGGGACAAGCAATTGAAAAAATTGCTTTAGAAAGAGGTCATGAAATTGTATTAAAAGTAGATAAAGACACCAAAGAATATGATGTGTCTGTTGCTGATGTAGCTATAGATTTTAGTATACCTAGTGCTGCCGTTGGAAATTTAACAAACTGTTTTAATGCTGGTGTACCTGTTGTATCAGGAACAACTGGATGGTTAAATAATTATGATAAGATGTCTGCTTTATGTAATGAAAAAAACGGAAGTTTTATTTATGCTTCTAACTTTAGCTTAGGAGTAAATTTATTTTTTGAATTAAATAAAAAAGTAGCTCAATTAATGAATCCTATGCTAGGAAACTATGGAGTGACTACTGAAGAGATTCATCATACAAAAAAACTGGATGCTCCAAGTGGAACTGCTATTACTCTAGCCGAAGGTATTATTGAAAATACTGATTTTGAAGGATGGAAACTATACGAAGGAGATTCAAAAAACCTTGCTATAACTGCTAAACGTGTAGGTGATGTTCCTGGAACACATGCTATAACGTACCACTCAGAAGTTGATGAAATTGAAATTAAGCATACTGCATATAATCGACAAGGTTTTGCATTAGGTGCCGTTGTAGCATCGGAATGGCTATCAGACAAAAAAGGTATTTACAAAATGAAAGACGTTCTTGGTCTTTAATAAACACAAATTATGACTTTTACTCAGTGGTTTTTATTTTTTTTACTTGTACAAGTAATACATTTTTTAGGAACATGGAAATTATACGTAGCTGCAGGCAGAAAAGCTTGGGAAGCTGCAGTACCTGTTTATAACGCAGTTATATTAACTAAAATAATAAATCGTCATTGGGCTTGGTCAATATTACTGTTTGTACCTGTTATTAATGTAATAATGCTGCCTATTTTTTGGGTAGAAACTATTAGAAGTTTTGGTAAAAACACTGCTGTAGACACTATTTTAGTTGTAATTACTTTAGGTTTTTATATCTACTACATTAATTACACACAAGAGTTAAATTATATACACAATCGCGATTTAAAACCAAAATCAGCAGTTGGAGAATGGATAAGTTCGGTTTTATTTGCCGTTGTTGCTGCAACTATAGTGCATACTTACGTTATGCAACCTTATAACATTCCTACTTCCTCTTTAGAGAAAACCTTATTAGTTGGAGACTTTTTATTTGTAAGTAAGTTTCATTACGGAGCTCGTACTCCTATGACAGCAGTATCTTTTCCTATGGTACATGATACTATACCGGTTATTAAGAAAAAATCATACTTAAAAAAACCTCAGATACCTTATTTTAGGTTACCTGGTTTTCAAGACATAAAAAGGTCCGATATAGTTGTATTTAGTTGGCCTGCCGATACTGTAAATGCATTCCAAGCAGCTAGTGATGGTAAACACTACGATAAACCAATTGACAAAAAAAGTAATTATGTTAAACGTTGTGTTGGTATACCTGGCGATAACTTAAGCATAGTTGATGGTAAAATATTTATTGATGGAAAACCACTAGATTTACCTCAAAAGGCAAAACCACAATACTCTTATAATGTTGTTGGAAAAGGA